>NZ_RAWN01000098.1:0-33647 GCF_003668895.1 Corallococcus sp. AB045 | reverse complement strand
ACTCCGTCCCCCCCGCCGTGCTGCCCGTCCCTGCTGCCGGGGTGCCTAAGCATTCGCCGTGCCGCCGCTCCTCCGCGACATATTCCCCTTTGATATCAGTGCCTTGCGCCATCCCACCCCGCAGAACGACCCGGGCTGTGGGCTCGGAGCCGGAAAAAACTCCTGACCCTTCGGGGCCCCGGCCTAACGTGTGACAGCCTTGTTGACGGGATGATGGAGGAACCCGTGCGCCTTCCGGTCGCCGCCGCACTGCTCAGCCTGGTCGCCTGCTCCGAATCGACCGAAGGCACCACGCCGAAACTCGAAGGCCTCATCAATCCGTTGCAGCGGCTCGTCACACCCGCGCACGTCTGCAACGCCGGAGGCGGCGTGGACGGATGGCGCCTGGAGATCATCGGCAGCCGCTTCACCCCCGTGCCTCGCGACGCGCTCACCGACACACCCTCCGTGGAGATGCCGCAGGTCTCGCTGAGCGGCCCGAGCGACTACACGCTTCCCGAGGACCGCGTCTTCTTCGCGCGCACCGAGCTCATGCGGATGGACCTGCCCACCGCCGACAGCAAGCCGTGGAAAGTGCTCCCACCCGGCAGCTATCGCGTCGCCGTGACCAACCCCCTCGGCGGCACCTCCGAGCTCGAGGACGCCCTGCGCGTCGTGCCTCCGCCGATCATCGATCGGGTCATCGCGCCCAATGGCTTTCTCTACAACGCCGCCAGTCCCCTCATCATCGAAGGCAGCGGCTTCCGCTCGGACGCGCTGCCGAGCATCGTCCTCCGGCGCGAGGGACAGGCGGACCAGCCTCTCTTCACGCTCACCGTCGTCTCCGACACGCGCATCGAAACCGAGGTGCCACCCGCGACACCGGAGGGGTCCTATTCGCTCACCCTCAGCAACCCCGAGGGCTGTTCCTTCACGCCGCCCCTGCCGCTCAACGTCGGCTACAGGAAGCTGGGCCCCCTCGTCGTGTCGCCCTCGAGCGGTCCCGCCACGGGCGACACGGTCATCACCTTCACCAACCTCCATCACAGTGGCATGGAGCCCTTCACGGACGGCGCCCACGACGTGTACCTCGTCGCGCCCGTGAAGACGGATCCCAGCCAGACGGTGAACATCCCGCTGTACGGCGTGAACTACGTCTCCCCGACACAGCTCCGGGCCACCGTGCCCAACTGCTCGGGCTTCGACCCGCGGCCCGTCACGGATCCCTCGTGTCCCGGCGGCGTCGTGCCCGGCACCTATGGGTTCATCGTCGCGGACTCCACCGGCGCCTACGCAACCGTCCCCGCGTCCTCTGGCTTCACCGTCTCCCCATGAACGCCCTCGCCCTGCTCGCGGCCGCGGCGCTGGCCGCCGCCCCCTCCTCCAAGAAGGACAACGGAGGCCCCCTCTTCATCGCGCCCAAGGTGGGCTTCATCAAGCCCGTCACGTCGCTCGGCGGCGACCTCTTCCTGGGCGGAGAGGTGGGCTACCTCATGCCCTTGCTCCAGCGGCGCCTCGCGCTGGTGCTGGAGGTGAACTACTACCGGCCCTCCATGTCGGGGACGCTGCGCGGACCCCAGTTGGACAACCTGGGCCAGCCCATCGAGGCGCCGTACACGCTCGCCGAGCGCGAGGTGGCCATCCAGCTGTCCGCCGTGTTCCGCTTCCCCCGCGCGTTCGGGCCGCTCACGCCCTACGTGGGCGCGGGCCCCGGCCTGTACCTGCACCGCGCGACGGTGGAGTCGTTCGACAGCACCACGTCGGAGAGCGGCGGCGGGCTGGGCTTCCAGGCACTCGCGGGCGTGGAGCTGCCGCTGGGTCCGGGCGGCGCCTTCCTGGAGGCGAAGTACCACTTCGCTCCAGTGGACTTCCTCACCACTGGCGACGTGAACGCGGGCGCGGTGCTCGCGGCCCTGGGCTACCGGCTGCGCCTGTAGTCGCGCGGTGGCTCAGGCCCGTCCCACCGGCGGGCGCAACATCCGCAGCAGGTGCTGGGCCAGCAGGTCGCGCGTGGCCTGGAGCACCGAGCCCATCAAGTAGTGCAGTGCCTCCGCGGTGTCGCCGTGGGCTTCGCGCACGCGCTCGGAGCGGCCGTCGAAGATGCGCAGCCGGCCGGGCACCAGCGAGATGACCGGCAGCGACGGGTGCCGCTTGCGCAAGAGCCCCAGGAACAGCGGGTGGTCCTCGTCCGGGCGGCGCAGGTCCACCACCACCAGCGCGGGCTTGTTCTCCGCGATGGAGGCGAAGGCGTCATCGGGCTCGCCCGTGGCGGACACCTCCACGTCCGGCTCCGAGTCCAGGAAGCGGCTGAGCAGCGCACGGGACGCCGCATGCGGGCTGACGACCAGGACCCGCATCAGCGCGCCAACGCCAGGAAGGACGCGGGACTCCAACCTGCGGGCGGTACAGGGCGAACAGCGGCGGTGCGGGTCCAGGGCATAAGTGGAGCAGGTAACGCCCGGCCACCCCTCAAAGCAATCCGCCCTGCGTCCAGAAGGCACGCCGTGCCGCCAGGCAGCCAATCGTCCGCGCCCGTGGCTTCTTCCGGCCGCGCGGGCCAGAGTGGCGGCGCGCCTTCCAACCCGCTACTTCCCATCCCGCGCGAGTCTCCCCCCACGTCGGTTCCCCTCAGAGTCCCGAGCGTCCGCCATCGAGCCCCTGCCCTCCCCCCTCACCGAGCTGCACTACGACAGCGGCACGCTGGTGGCCCCGACGCTGCCCGACGACGAGCGCCTGCACGCGCTCTTCCAGAAGGACGGGCGCACGGGCGTCTTCCGAGCGCCCGCGCTGCACTACCGCGACGTCGTCCTGCGCCTGCGCGAATGCGGGCTGCCCTACGAGGACCGCGCGAAGCGCTTCGAGCCGGCGGAGCTGCCCCTCGCGGTGCCCATCGAGCCGTTTCCGCATCAGCGCGCGGCGCTGGACGCCTGGACGCGCGCGGGAGGCCGGGGGCTGGTGGAGCTGCCCACCGGCGCGGGCAAGACGCTGCTGGCGGTGCTGGCCATCGCGTGGGTGAAGCGGCCCACGCTGGTGGTGGTGCCCACGTTGGATTTGATGGCGCAGTGGCAGGGCGTGCTGGCGAAGCACTTCGCCACCCCGGTGGGCATGGTGGGCGGCGGCGTCAATGACCGTCAGACGCTGACGGTGACGACGTACGACTCCGCGGCGATGCAGATGGAGTTCACGGGCAACCGCTTCGGCCTGCTCATCTGCGACGAGTGTCACCACCTGCCCGCGCCCAGCTACCGCTTCATCGCGGAGGGGACGCTCGCGCCCTACCGGCTGGGACTCACGGCGACGCTGGAGCGCGCGGACGGCGGCGAGCGCGTGTGCGAGGAGCTCCTGGGCCCGCTGGTGCACCGCACCGGCATCGACGAGCTCCAGGGCCAGTACCTGGCGCCCTACGAGGTCCGCCGCATCGAGGTGCCGCTCACGCCCGACGAGAAGGCGCGCTACGACGAGGCGCGAGGCCGGTACATCACGTTCGTGCGGAAGCTGGGCGTGCCGCTCGCGTCGCCGGAGGGCTGGGCGCGCTTCCTGGCGCAGAGCCAGCGCAGCGACGAAGGACGCGCGGCGTACCGGGGCTACCGGGAGCAGCGCCGCATCGCGCTCACCTCCAGCGGCAAGCTGGACGCGCTCTGGAAGATACTGCTGGAGCACCGCGAGGACCGCGTCATCGTCTTCACGGACGACAACGAGACTGTCTACACGCTGGCGCGCAGGCTGCTCCTGCCCGCGCTCACGCACCACACGCCGCTGCCGGAGCGAAAGGCGCTGCTGGCCGCGTTCGCCAGCGCGGAGCTGCCGGTGCTGCTCACCTCGCGGGTGCTCAACGAAGGCGTGGACGTGCCGGACGCGCGCGTGGGCGTGGTGCTCAGCGGCAGCGGCAGCGTGCGCGAACACGTCCAACGCCTGGGCCGCATCCTGCGAAAGCGCCCCGGCAAGCGCGCCCTCTTGTACGAGGTGTGCTCCGCGCAGACGGCGGAGAGCGGCATCAGTGAAAGACGCCGGCAGCACCGCGCCTACCAGGAGCCGGAGGGCCCTCCCAATGCTGACGCGTGAGCTGCTCGCCTCGCGCGTGCGCGAAGGCATCCTGCGCCCCTCCTTCGTGAAGACCCACGACCCGTCCCTCCAGGCGCTCGCGAAGGAGCTGCTCGCGGACGCGGAGTCCTTCCGGGGCCAGAGCCGCGACGACGTGGAGGAGGCCTTCAGCCTCAAGGCCGGCGCGTTCAGCCGCCCCAAGGTCGCGCGCGGACTGGTGAAGCTGCTGCTCGACCGGCTCCTCTTCGACGAGGCCGGTGAAGGCGCCACGGAGGCGCGCTGGCGCACGCTGCTCGTGGGCGCGAAGGTGCTGCGGACCCTTTCGCCGGACACGACGCTGGAGGCCTACGAAGCGCGCCTCACCGAGGCCCTGGACGCGCCGCTGGCGGACACGCGCGAGGCGCTCTACTCGGACCTGCCCGGCAACCGGAAGCTGCTCGGGTGGGAGGGCGAAGCGCTCACGCAGCAGGGGCTGCTGGACCGCTACAACCTGGCGCTCGCGCAGGGGCCGCTGCTCAACGCACGGCGCCTCACCCTGCGCGCGCGGTCGCCGGAGCTGCTGCGCGTGCGCAAGCTGCTGCGCTGGTTGAAGTTCTGCCGGCTGGTGGCGGAGGTGCGGCGCGACGGCGAGGACTGGTCCCTGGAGGTGGAAGGTCCCGGCGCCATGCTGGCCCTGCAGAAGAAGTACGGCCTGCAGCTCGCGAGCTTCCTCTCCGTGGTCCCCATCCTGGAGCGCTGGGAGCTCTCCGCGGTGCTGGAGGACGCGCGCAAGCAGTCCACGCTCCAGCTCTCCCACGAGGATCCGCTGGTGTCCCCGCTGCCCGCCGCGCTGGGGCACGTGCCGCCGGAGGTGACCGCGCTGGCGGAGGGCTTCGAGGACGCCGCCTGGGAGCTGGACCTGACGCCCCTGCCCCGCCACACGGGCGCCGCCGGCCTGTGCGTGCCCGACCTCACCTTCCGCCACCGGAAGACAGGCCAGGAGGTCGCGCTGGAGCTGTTCCACCCATGGCACGCCGCGCCGCTGTCACGCCGGCTGGCGGAGCTGCGCGCGCGTCCGGACGCGGGACTGCTCCTGGGCGTGGACCGCGCGCTGGCGAAGGAGCCGGCGGAGCGGCAGGTGCTGGAGGATCACCCGCAGGTGGTGCTCTTCAACGGCTTTCCCTCCGTCCGGAAGCTGCGGGAGCGGCTCGCGCGATGGGACGGCGCGGCGAAGGCCGGCTGAGCACCGGAGCGCCTTCAGCTCCGGGGTTTGAACTGCGAGGCCAGCACGCTGAGGATGCGGATGGAGCCCCGGTCCAGCTGCTTCGCGCGGCGCAGCAGCCGGCGCAACTCCGCGGACTCGCCGTAGTCGGACGGAGGCTCCGCGGCCCACTTCACGTCCTGCGACGGCTTGAGCCCCAGCGCCTCGTCCGCGGAGATGGACAACACCACGCACAACCGGCGGAAGGTCTGGATGCTGGGCAGCATGTGGCCGCGCTCCAGGCGCCCGTAGACCTCACTGGCGATGCCGATGCGCTCCGCCACGTCCGCCTGGGTCAGGTTCAGGCGGGTGCGGGCGACGCGGGCCGCGCCTCCGAGCCGGGATGCGAGGGTCTTTTCCATGGGGTCGTTAACCTACCGGGTTCGCCCATGTCGATATGACTTGAGAGGTTGGCTTCCAAGAACTTCCGGGGTAGGCTTTTCGCGACACAACCTCTTGCGTCTAGCTTGGTCGCACCACCCATTGCCTTCATGCGAGAGCCCTCCAGCCCACCACCCAGCTTCCTCTTCGTGGACGCGGATCCGCGTGCGCTGGCCGCGCTGCGACGGCTCTCCAGGCACCTGCCCGGAGACAAGCGCTTCGCCCTGGGCATGCGCGAAGCGGAGCGGCTGATGGTGGAAGCGGAGCCGTCCGTGGTGGTGTGCGGCTACGGCCTGCCGGATGGTGACGGGCTGTGCCTGCTCACGTGCGTGCGCGCCCGGCATCCGCGCGCCGCGTGCGCGCTGCACACCACGCATCCCCCGTCGCGCGGGCTGCGGGAAGAGGGCATCACCTGGATGGACCGCGCCGCGCCGCCGCAGCAGGTGCTGGCGCTCCTGGCGTCGTTGAGCTGACGGCGAGCTGACGGCCGGGCGTTCCCATGGCGTGCGCGGCGGGGAGCGTTAAGGTAGGGCCTTCCCCACGCACGCCATGAAGCTCTACGCCATCAGCGACCTGCACCTGCGGCACAAGGAGAACCACGAGGCGCTGGCCGCACTCGCGCCACGTCCGGACGACTGGCTCATCGTCGGCGGCGACGTGGGCGAAACGCTCGCGGACATGGAGCTGATGCTGCGCACGCTCACCGCGCGCTTCCGCCAGGTCGTCTGGGTGCCGGGCAACCACGAGCTGTGGACCATGCCCTCCGAACAGCCTCCGCTGAAGGGCGAGGCGCGCTACCTGCGCATGGTGGACCTGTGCCACCGCTACGGCGCGCTCACGCCGGAGGATCCGTATCCGCGCTGGCCCGGCGAGGGCCCGCCCCGCGTCATCGTCCCCATGTTCCTGGGCTACGACTACACCTTCCGCCCGGACACCGTGCCCGTGGACAAGGCGCTGGAGTGGGCCTGGGAGGACGACCTGATGTGCACGGACGAGGTGCTGCTGCATCCGGAGCCCTACCCCACCCGTCAGGCCTGGTGCCACGCGCGCGTGGAGCGCACCCGCGCGCGGCTGGAGCGGCTGCCGCCGGAGTGCTCCACCATCCTCATCAACCACTATCCGCTGCGCTATGAGCACGTGCGGCTGCCGCGCATCCCGCGCTTCTCCATCTGGTGCGGCACGCGCCTCACCGAGGACTGGCACACGCGCTACCGCGCGGAGGTGGTGGTGACGGGGCACCTGCACATGCCCTCCACCCTGTGGCGCGACGGCGTGCGCTTCGAGGAGGTCTCGCTGGGCTACCCCATGCAATGGCGCCACCGGGGCGGCCTGGAGCGCTGCCTGCGCGAGGTCCTTCCCGGTCCGCGGACGCCCACCCCAGCGCCGTGACGTCGCGAGTCACCGCTCGACGCGGGCCGCGTCCCACCCCGCGCGTTTGACGTTGCGGAGCTCGCGGGCGTGTAGTTGCAGGCCATGCCCGAGCCCTCCTCCGCCGGCCCCGTCGAACTCTCCGAGCGTGTGCACCTGCTGGACGCCCTGCGCGGCTTCGCGCTGCTGGGCGTCTTCGTCTCCAACAGCCTGAGCTGGTTCAGCGGCCGGCAGCTCCTGCCGAGTGAACAGGCACAGGCGCTGGCCGCGCCCATGCTGGAGACGGTGGTCCGCCAGCTCTACGCCTTCTTCGTGGACCAGAAGTTCGTCACCCTCTTCTCCCTCCTCTTCGGCCTGGGCTTCGCGCTGCAGATGACGCGCGCGGAAGGGCGGGGCACGTCCATCGTGCCGGTGTACCGGCGCCGGCTGCTCGTGCTGCTGGGCATCGGCCTTACGCACATGTTCGCGGTCTGGGTGGGGGACATCCTCAGCACCTACGCGCTGGTGGGCTTCGTGCTGCTGCTGTTCCGCCAGCGCTCGGACAGGACGGTGCTCACCTGGGTGGCGGTGCTCTTCGTCGTCCTGCCGCTCACGCTCTCCATCGCGCAGCGCTTCGGCCCGGAGCTGCTGCACGGCAAGGAGGCCGCGGAGCAGGCCGCCAAGGCCACGCGCGAGGAGGAGGACGCGCACCGCGCGGCGTTCCTCACCGGCCTGTCGAGCGAGTCCGTGCTGACGTCGCAGAAGGCCAACGCCCTCTTCGCCTGGCAGAACCTGCCCAATCCGGGACGTCCCATCTGGCTGTGCATCATCCTGGGCCGCTTCCTGCTGGGCCTGTGGGCCGGACGCCAGAAGCTGCTGGAAGACGTGGACCGCCACCGCAAGCTGCTCGTGCGGGTGATGGCATGGGGGCTGGGCGTGGGCAGCGCCGCCGCCACCCTGTCGTTGGTGCTCTATCTGAGGAACCGGGGCGCCCCCGGGGGCCCCGGCGGGCAGCTCAACCCGCCGGTGTGGATGGTGGGCATGCGCACCCTGCGGGAGGTGGGCTACCTCTTCATGGGCTGCGGGTACGCGGCGGCCTTCGCGCTGATCTTCCAGAAGGAGCGCTGGCGCAAGGTGCTGGGCGTGCTCACGCCCGCGGGCCGCATGGCGCTGACGCTCTACCTCATGCAGTCGGTGATCAGCATCGGGCTGTATGACGGCTGGGGCCTGGGGCTCGTGGGCCACACGCCGCCGTCGCGCACCGTGCTCATGTGCCTGGGCGTCTTCGCGGCGCAGGTGGCCTTCAGTCACTGGTGGCTGGCGCGCTTCCGCTTCGGCCCGGTGGAGTGGCTGTGGCGCTCGCTCACGTACGGCCGCCTCCAGCCCATGCGCCTTGCCACTGCCGGCGAGGCGCGCGCGGCGCACTGAGCTGTATCAAGAGAGGGGGCGCGTGATTTGACGCTGCCAAGGGCGCCAGCGTGTAGTGCCCGGCATGTCCGAGTCCCCTTCCGCCGGTCCCATTGAAAGCGCGCAGCGCGTCCACGCCCTGGACGCGCTGCGCGGCTTCGCGCTCCTGGGCGTCTTCATCTCCAACAGCCTGAACTGGTTCAACGGCCGGCTGCTCCTGCCGAAAGAGCAGGCCCTGGCGATGGGCGCGCCGCCGCTGGAGCTCACGGTCAATTCGCTCTTCGCGCTGCTCGTCGAGCAGAAGTTCGTCACCCTCTTCACCTTCCTCTTCGGCCTGGGCTTCGCGCTACAGATGACGCGCGCGGAAGGGCGTGGCGCCTCCATCGTTCCGGTGTACCGGCGCCGCCTGCTCGTGCTGCTGGGCATCGGCCTTACGCACATGTTCGCCATCTGGATGGGCGACATCCTCACCACCTACGCGCTGGTGGGCTTCCTGCTGCTGTCGTTCCGCAAGTGCTCAGAGAAGACGGTGCTCGTCTGGGCGGCGCTGTTCCTGTTCGTGGTGCCCACCGTCTTCTCCATCGGGCAGCGGGTGCTCCCGGTGATGCTGGACGGCGCGGCGGAGACGGAGCGCGCCCAGAAGGCCACGCGGGAGGAGGAGGCGGAGCGCCGCGCGGCGTACCTCGCCGGGCTGTCCAGCAACTCGGTGGTGACGACCCAGCAGGCCAACGTGGCCTACGGCTGGGCCAGCATCCCCAACCCCAACCGCCCGGTGCTGCTGTCCATCATCCTGGGCCGCTTCCTGCTGGGCCTGTGGGCCGGGCGCCGGGGGCTCTTGCAGGACGTGGAGCGCCACCGTCCGCTGCTGCGGAAGCTGGCCGCCTGGGGACTGGGGGTGGGCGGCGTCATCGGGCTCGGGGTGCTGGCGCTCAACCTCGCGTACCGGGGCGTACCGAGCCTGCCGGGGTGGCTGGTGTGGATGCGCATCCCGAAGGACGTGGGCATCCTCTTCCTGGGCGTGGGCTACGCGGCGGGCTTCGCGCTGCTCTTCCAGAAGGAGCGCTGGAGCAAGGTGCTGGGTGTGTTCACGCCCGCGGGCCGCATGGCCCTGACGCTCTACCTCATGCAGTCCGTGCTGAGCCTGTGCGTGTATGACGGCTGGGGCCTGGGACTGGTGGGCCGCACGCCGCCGTCGCTGTCGTTGCTCCTGAGCGGGGCCCTGTTCGCGGGACAGGTGGCCTTCAGCCACTGGTGGCTGGCGCGCTTCCGCTTCGGCCCGGTGGAGTGGCTGTGGCGCTCGCTCACCTACGGCCGCGCCCAGCCCATGCGCCTGGGCCCCGCCGCGGCGCCCGCGGTGAACTGAAGCGGGACAAAAAAGAACCCCGGGTCCCGCGAGGAGGCGGGAGCCCGGGGTCTCAGGAGCGGAGCGCGGCACCTTCGCCGCGCCCCACACCTTCAGGCACTACTTGACCTTGTAGGAGGCCGCGAACACGGTGTTGATGTAGCCGTCCACCTCGGTGTCGACCAGGCTCGGCACACCGACAACCGTGATGTAGTACTTGCCCGCCGGGATGTTGCGCAGGATGACGCTCTCCGTCGCGCTCTCCCTCACGCCACGGCCCAGGTAGGACGTGAACGTCGGAGCGGCGGCGGCCTGCACGTAGACGTCGGCGTTGCCCTCGCCCTCGCCCAGCGCGATGGACAGCGTGTTGATGCCGGAGTCCTTCTTGAACTCAGGCATGTCGATGATGAAGGTGCGGGTGGAGCCCGGCACGCCCGAGAGGCCCTCGATGCGGGTCTCGTTGCCGATGTCCTCGAAGCCACCCTTCCAGGTCACGGACAGGCTGGTGCCCGTGTAGGTCGTGAAGCCCTTGATCATCACGTACCAGATGCCCTTCGCGCCGGAGGTGGCGAAGGTGCAGGTCTCCGCGTTGCCGGACTTGTACGGACGGCAGTCGTACAGGGAGTCCGTCGGGGCGTTGTTCTTGCGGACGTAGAGGTCCGCGTCACCCGTGCCACCGGACAGCGTGAAGGTCACGTCCGTGGCGCCCTCGGGGATGGTCACCGAGTAGTACACCTTGCTGCCGGAGGTGCCGTTGATGCCCGTCACGGGCACGCCCTTCTCGATCGGCGTGGTCACCGGAGGAGGCACGGGCACGCCCACGCCCACGGCCTTCCAGGCGTTGCCGACATCGGCGATCTCCGCCGCGGTGAAGCCCAGCTGCGTCGCGGCCTGCTCCGACGCGGTCTTCGCCGCCTCGAAGTTGGAGGACGCGGTCAGCAGGTCGGCGTTGATCTTGTAGAAGACCTTGGCGGCCTTCTCGAAGCCGATGCCGTTGACGACCTGGGTCGTCTTGGCGCGCGGGTGCGTGCCACCCTGGGACATCAGGTAGAACGCCAGGTTGGAGATACCCGAGCTGTAGTGCACGTCCACGCCCGAGCCGTAGTCCGGGTAGTAGTCGAGCGAGTCCCCGTCCTGCGTGGGGTTCTTCATGTAGCGCAGGCCGTCACCCGGGATGCTCGGGGTCCAGACGTCGTCGCCGACGATCCAGGTGCCCTCGTCGATGACCTTGCCCTTGCCGTACCACTCGCACACCGCGCCGAAGATGTCGGAGATGGACTCGTTGAGGCCACCGGACTCACCGGAGTAGGTGAGGTTGGACTCGTACTCCGTCACCGCGTGCGTCAGCTCGTGCGCCGTCACGTCCAGCGAGTTCGCCAGGTTGGAGGCGTTCACGCCGTCGCCATCGCCGTACACCATCTGGGAGCCGTCCCAGTAGGCGTTGACGTAGTTGTTGCTGTAGTGGACGTAGCTCTTCAGCAGGTGGCCGGCGTTGTCGTACGAGTCACGACCGAACAGGCTGCTGTAGCAGTTGTAGACGGTGCCGAGGTGGTCGTAGTTGTTGTTGATGACCGGGTCGGCGACCGGGGCCTCACCCTCGAAGCGGCCCTTGACGGCCGTGGGCAGGCTGGTGCGGTGCTGCAGGTCCCACACCTCGCGCTTGAGCGCGGAGTGGATGTGCGGAACGCGCTCGAAGACGTCGCCCGTCTTGGCGTTCACGTACACGGAGTCATCCACCGGGGTGGAGTCCTTCAGCTCGCCCTGGACGCGAATCTCGTACGCCAGGATGAGCTCGTTGCCCGAGCGGCGGTAGACCAGCTGGGGCTCCGCGTTGGAGGACGCGCGCTCCGGGGAGCCGCGGTCGCCGATGGCCGCCGCGATGGCCGCGTCGGACGCGATGGTGGCCTTCAGCTCGCCCTGCAGGTCGCCACGGGCGTTCGTGTTCACCGCGAACACGGAGCCGTTGCGCGCGTGCAGACGGAGCTCGGCGTCCTGAACCAGGATGCCGTTCTGGGTCACGCCGTAACGGTAGTGGGTGTCACCGTCGAAGCCGACGTAGGCGCGCTTCAGGAACAGGTCGTTCGCGTTCAGGCGGAACAGCGGCGCCACGCCCGCGAGCACCGGCGCCAGCTGCTGCTGGGCCGCGATGCCCTGGATGGCCGAGGGAGCGGGAACGGAGCCGAAGGAACCGGTGAGGAAGGTGGGGACCGCGTCGGAGTCCGCCGCGATGACCTTCTGACCCGCCGACAGGTTGGCGGAAGCCTTCTGGATGTTGGCGTCCTCCGTGTTCGCGGCAGGAGCGCCATCAGTGCAAGCGCCGACCATCAGGGACAGGGCTGCGGCACCCAGGGCGCCGCGTACTCGCTTCTCGTACATGTAATCCTCCTAAGGGGAAAGATTAGGAAACACTGTGCCACAGGAGAGGCGCGTATTTCAAGTACAGGCGAGATTTCTACTTTTACATCGTTTCTCAGACTTCGAGATATCTCGCAACTGCTTGAAATGACGGAGGGACTCACGCAGCCCGCGGAGAACGGGGTTGATGCTTCAAACCGGGAAGGCGGTTACTTCATGTTTGAAGCACCTGTCGGCGGATGCGTGCAATGAGTGAACGGCGGGGAGAAATTGCCGTCTCATTTATTCCCGACCCGGGTGGGTCCCGTGTCACCGGTGACATCCACGGGGGCTCTGAGGGCGGGGCAGGCGGGCTAGCGTCCCGGGCCCAGGAGGCGACACACACATGCGCGCATTGCAGCTTCAGCGGCTGGAGGGGCCGGAGGGCCTGGCGATGGTGGAGGTCCCGGAGCCGGAGGCCGGAGACGGGGTCCTCATTGATGTGGTGGCGGCCGGGGTGAGCTTCCCGGATCTGCTGCTCAGCCGGGGCCAGTACCAGATGAAGCCGGAGGTGCCCTTCGTGCCGGGAGTGGAGGTGGCGGGCGTGGTGCGCGCCGCGCCGGCGGGGGCGCGGGTGAAGCCCGGCGACCGGGTGATGGGCTTCTCCTTCACCCTGGGCGGCTTCGCGGAGGCCTGCGTGGTGGCGCCGGAGCTGGCCTTCCCCATTCCGGAGGCGTGGAGCTTCGAGCAGGCGGCGGGCGTGGTGATGAACTACCACACGGCGCACTTCGCGCTGCACCGGCGCGGGCAGCTGCGCCAGGGAGAGACGGTGGTGGTGCACGGCGCGGCGGGCGGCGTGGGCACCGCGGCCGTGCAGGTGGCGAAGGGCGCCGGGGCGCGTGTGCTGGCGGTGGTGAGCGACGAGCGCAAGAAGGAGGTGGCGAAGCGCGCGGGCGCGGACGTCGTCCTTCTATTGAAGGAGTTCCAGGCCGGCGTGCGCGAGGCCACGGACGGCCGGGGCGCGGACGTGGTGCTGGACCCCGTGGGCGGCGACGTCTTCGAGAAGAGCCTCAAGGTGCTGGCGCCGGAGGGGCGGCTCCTGGTGGTGGGCTTCGCCAGCGGCCAGATTCCCTCCGTCGCGGTGAACCGGCTGCTGCTGCGCAACATCACCGTGGTGGGCGTGGCGTGGGGGGCCTTCCTGATGCAGGCCCCGGAGCTACCGGGAGACATCGCCAAGGAGCTGGAGGCGCTCGCGGCGAAGGGCATCCTCGATCCGGTGGTGGGCCGCGTCTTCCCCTTCGAGGACGGCGCGCAGGCGCTGCGTGAGCTGGAGTCGCGCCAGGCCGTGGGCAAGATCGTCCTGAAGGTGAAGGCCGGCTGACGTCACTCCTCGGGCAGAGGCAGGGGCGTGGGAGTCCCCGCCTCGCGCTCCAGGACGTCCGCGGCGCGGGCGTCCCGGGGCAGGCCGAAGCGGGCGCGCGAGCACATGAGGAGCTGGCCCGCGAAGACGCTGTCCGCCAGCGCGTCCGCGTACAAGCCGTGGGCCTCGCACAGGCGGGCCCGCTCATCCACCAGCCGGGCAAGGATGCGCGCCTGCTCCGGGTGGGCGAAGAGCCCGACGACGGAGCGCGCGTCGAAGCGGGCGAGCGTGTCGTACTCCATGCCCAGCGTCGTGATGCACACCTCGCGGATCCGCTCCAGGCACGCGTCCCAGGAGGCGCGCGACCGGGCGATGTCCGGCACCGAGCGGCCAAGCTCGCGGACGGCGTTGAGCAGGAAGGCGTGTCGTAGCGAAGGCATCCGGTCCTCCACTACAGCCCAGCCCCCCTGAATCATCCAGCGCCCCAGGGGGTGCGACCCCACCCCGACGAATCAGGTTGTACCCACCCGCCGGAGGCTCGCGCGCGGCGGCGGCACACCTCCACGGCAAAAAGACAGACATCGTCACCCTGGAGTGGGGATGCGCGCCCGCAACGCTCCAAAGATATATCCAGACAGGAATGACATACACGGCGTGCGGGCGTCCTCTGGCGGAGACGGGGGCGCGGATGACCCGAGCGGGTGTGTCTCAATCAAGACTCGGCGTGTATCACCGCGCGGTTCCTACGTATTGCGCGGACGCTGCCAGTCTTTAGACTTTTCAAACGCGAAGCCCCCGCGCGCGAGTCACCACATCCAAGGAATGCACCATGGCCCTTCCGTCCACGCTGCGTCTTCCCCCGACCGCGGAGATCGCCTTCGGATCCACGGTGCTGAAGCAGCCGGAGCTGCTGCGCCGGGCGTCCCGGGTGGCGCGGCGGCTGCGGGCCGAGTGGAACGTGCGGCCGGGAGACCGCGTGGGGTTGATGGTGGTGCCCGGGGCGGAGGTCATCCCGGCCATCCTGGGCATCTGGATGGCGGGCGCGGCCTACGTGCCGTTGGATCCCTTCCTCCCCGACGAACGGCTGCTGCGCATCCTGCGCGACGCGGGCCTGCGCGGCGTCGTCACGCAGCGCATGCACCGGGTCTCCGTGGGGCTCCTGGAGACGTGGCTGGGGACTCCCCTTCCCTTCCTGGAGGCGGATGCGGCGGCGGTGGACACGACGGAGGACGGCGACGTCCCGGACGTCATCGACGCGCCGCCGGACCGGCCCGCCTACCTCATCTACACCTCCGGCAGCACGGGTGAGCCCAAGGGCGTGGTGTGCACGTTCCGGGGGCTCGTGAACCTGGTGCACGGCGTGGGGCCGCTGCTGGGCCTGGGGCCGGACACGCGGCACCTCCAGTTCGCCAGCATCAACTTCGACGCGTCCGTGTGGGAGGTGTTCCCCACGCTGTTCGCGGGCGGCACCCTGGTGCAGGGCACGCGTGAGGACCTGCTGCCCGGCCGGCGCATGGCGGAGTACCTGCGCCAGCAGCGCGTGACGCACCTGTGCCTGCCGCCGTCCGTGCTGGGGCAGTTGGGGCCGCACGTGGACACGCTGCCGGACGTGGCGTGCGTGGTGATGGCGGGCGAGCGCTGCCCGGCGCCGCTCGCGGAGCGGTGGCATGCGTCCGGCCGCCGCGTCTTCAACGCCTATGGCCCCACGGAGGGGACGGTCTGCGCGACCGCGTACCGGGTGAAGGGCGGCGAGTCGCCCGTGCCCATCGGCCAGGCGCTGCCGGGCGTGCAGCTGCGCGTGGTGGGACCGGATGGACAGGACGTCGCGGTGGGCGCGACGGGCGAGGTGTGGATTGGCGGCGAGGGCGTGGCGGAGGGCTACCGCAACCAGCCCGAGCGCACGCGGGAGCGCTTCCCCACGGACGCCCGGGGCGCCCGGTGGTACCGCACCGGTGACGAGGCCATGCGCCGCGCGGATGGGGCGCTCGTGTTCCTGGGCCGGATGGACCAGCAGGTGAAGCTGCGCGGCTTCCGCATCGAACTGGAGGCCATCGAGCAGGCGCTGTACGCGTACCCGGGCGTCGCGCAGGCGGCGGTGACGGTCTTCGAGCACACGGACGCGCAGGGCCAGACGACGGGCCTGCTGGTGGCGTACCACAGCGTGCAGGAGGGCCACACGGTGTCGCTGGACGCGCTGCGCGCGCACCTGGGCGTCGTGCTGCCGGACTACATGGTGCCGCACCGCTTCGTGGAGCTGCCGCGCCTGCCGCTCATGCCCCACCTGGGCAAGGTGGACCGGCAGGCCCTGCCGCCCCCGGCGGACTGGGTGGGCGCCACCGCGTCCGAAACCCGCGCCGCTCCCGAGGCGCCCTCCGCCCCCGCGACATCCATCGACCGGCTGTGCCGCGCCTTCGAGCGGGGCCTGCACGCGGCCCCGGGCACCGTCACGGCGAACACGCACTTCTTCCAGGCGGGCGGTGACTCGCTGGGTGTGGCGCACGTGCTGGCCCAGGTGGAGGAGGACTTCGGCGTGTCGCTGCCGTCGCGCCGCGTGTACTCGCATCCCACGCCCCAGTTGCTGCTGCCCTTCTGCGAGGCCGGCGCGGCCCCGGCCGAAGCGGGCCCCCAGGGCGTGCGCGCCACGCTGCTGACCGACGCGCGGTCCGCGGCCCTGCCCCGGCTCGCGGCGCCTGTGCTCGTCACGCAGCCGCCTCGCACGCTGCTGCTCACGGGGGCGACGGGGTTCCTGGGCATCCACCTGCTGGCCGCGCTGGCGCCCCGCGTGGAGCGCATCCACTGCCTGGTGCGGGCGCGCGACGATGCGGAGGCGGGCGCGCGGCTTCGCGCCACCGCTCGCAAGTACGGCGTGCACCTGCCCTGGCGCGACGGGCGCATCCAGGCGGTGGCGGGCGACATCACCCGGACGCGGCTGGGGCTGGAGGCGTCCGTGCATGACGCCCTGGCGCTCCAGTGCGACGCGGTGGTGCACTCGGCCGCGAGCATCAGCTACATCCTGCCGTACGCGGACGCGGGGAGGCCCAACGTCGCCGGCACGCAGCAGGTGATTGCCTTCTGCGCGCACGGCCGCGCGAAGCCCCTGCACCACGTGTCCTCGCTCAGCGTCCACGGCGCGGTGGGCACGCTGCTGGGCCTGGAGGAGGTGGACGAGGACTTCGCGCTGGAGCGCTCGCTGGACCTGATGTCCTACGAGAACGGCTACACGCGGGCCAAGTGGGTCGCGGAGCGGCTCGCCGTGGACGCGCGCGACAGCGGCCTGCCGGTCAGCATCTACCGGCCGGGCTTCATCCAGGGCCACAGCCGCACGGGCATTGGCAACGCGGACGACATGCTGTGCCGGCTCTTGGTGGGCAACGCGCAGCTGGGCATGTCGCCGGACCTGCCGGACAAGTACTGGCTGCCGGTGCCGGTGGACTACGTGGCCAGCGCCACGGCGCACCTGGTGCTCACCCAGTCCCCGGGCGGCACGTACAACCTGGCGCCGGAGCGCGAGCAGGAGCCGAGCCACAACGCCCTCTTCGACATGCTGGGCGAGCACGGGCACCCGGTGCGCCGCGTGGCGCCGGCGGTGTGGCTGCGCGAGCTGGGACGGGTGGGGCCGGACAACGCCCTCTTCCCGCTGGTCGCGTTCCTGCGGGAGAAGGTCTACCACGGCACCCGCACGGTGCTGGAGCTGCACCACCGCACGCCGCGCGTGCGCACGGACCACACCCGCGCCGCGCTGGCGGGCACGGACATCCAGTGCCCGGACATCGACGCGGCCCTGCTGCGCCGCTACGTGAAGGACCTCTTCGCGCGCCACCGCTCCGCGGCCCTCGCCGCGTAGCGGGGGCGGGACGTCAGTGGTGCGGCGGGAACGTCACCTGTCCGTCGCCGAAGCGGTAGTGGGCCACCACCGGCTGGTGGTCCGAGGACTCGGTGGAGCGGTCCACCTCGAAGAGGACCGGAAGCAGGGAGCGCGTCGCGTAGAAGTTGTCGAAGCGCTTGCCCGTGGCGTGCACCACGCCGTGGCTGTCCGGGTGCGAGGTGAGCGTGGCGCAATCCGCGATGTCCTGCAGGCGCCACCACGCGGGGCTGTGCTTGGGAATCTGGCCGGAGCTCAGCTCCTGACGGGCGTGATGGGGCGTCGTCAGCGAGTGGTCCGCCAGCCGCACGCGCACCGTCGTCGCGTGGCACACCGTCTCCGGCAGGTCCTGCTCCAGCGTGTGCAGCTCGTGGCGCAGGCGCGGGTCCGCGATGTTGCCCACGCCGCGGTCGCCCACCGTGACGTTGTGCATGTCGTCGCCGTAGCGCTGACGGAACTCCTCGATGGTGTCCGTGTCGTTGTCCTGCTTCGGGTGCAGCAGGTGCGCCACCAGCCAGGAGCCGCCCCGCTTGATGGCGGTGTTGGCGTTGAAGTCGCCCAGCACGACGGCGGGGACACCTTCGCGGCGGCGCAGGAGCGCGTTGAGCTGGCGCAGGTTGAGGGCGTTGATGGCCGAGTCCCCCAGCGCGTGGTGCAGGTTGTAGAGGTAGAGCGGGCGCCCCCCCACCTGGAGCTTCAGCCACAGCACGCCCCGGTCCTCCACCAGCTCTCCCGCGTAGCCCTGGCGCGCGATGGCTTCATTGCGCTCGGCGTCGGTGAGGACGTAGGTGAAGTGCGCGGCGTCCACGATGGGGTGACGGCTCAGCCAGGCCTTGCCGTTCACCAGCCGGGTGCCGTCGTCGCCGTCGCTGCCCTGGTACGCCAGGTGGAAGCCGAAGCGGGACGCGAGCAGCACCGACATGGGCACGCCCGCCTCCTGCAGGCCGATGACGTCCGGCATGCGGTCCTGGGCCTCCAGTTGGGTGAAGTACTCCAGCAGCGCCTCCTGACGCTCGCCGCCCATGAGGATGTTGTAGCTCATCACCGTGAGGCCCGGTCCCCGGGGCGCGCGCGGCGCGGGGTGGTGCACGATGAAGGTGCGGCCGTCTCCCAACCGGCGCTCGCTCGAAGGCAGCGGCACGGCCTGGAAGTCCGGCAGGGTCAGGGTGGGGTCACGCTTTGGCAAAACATCCTCCTGCCCGCCCGGCTTGCGTCCGAGCAGGTGTCCGACGGCGGGCAGGTGTTCCAGCACTTCGGGCATCTTCATGCCGCCCTCCCCTTGCTGGGGCGCCAGGCCCGCGGGGTGCCATGAGCAAAGGGGAAGCGATGTCGGGCGTCATGCCGTCGCGCTGTGGGTTCCACCAAGCCTCCATCCAGAAGTCCTCCGCTCAAGTTCGTGGCGGCAGGCCTTGTCCGCCAGCGTCATGCAGGGGGCGGGCGGTCGGCCGGATGGTTGCCCTGCGTGCGCCGGGCATGAATTGGACGTCGGACGGTGCACATCCGTCCGGGGCGGAATCGGCCCGGGCATGAGGCCCGGATGGTTAGATGGGTGGGCGATGAAGGAACTCGATGACCTGCTGCGGGCATGCGGACGTGCCTCCGGTCCGGTGGTGTTGGCGACGGTGGTGGCGGTGTCCGGTTCGTCGTACCGGCGTCCGGGGGCCCGCATGTTGATGGGCGCGGACGGCTGGCTCGCGGGCGGGGTGAGCGGCGGGTGTCTGGAGGGAGACCTCGTGCGCAAGGCCTTCTTCTGGACGTCGGATGGGCCGCGCGTGCTGCGCTACGACACCACGGGCGACGCCGCGGAGGACGAGGGCGGCCTGTCGTTCGCGCTCGGGTGCAACGGCGTGGTGGACATCCTGCTGGAGCGCTGGGAGCCCGGCCCGGGTGACGCGCTCGGCTTCGCGGCCGAGGCGCGCAAGCAGTCGCTGCGCGCGGTGGTGGCCACCGTGTACCGGGGCCCCGCGGACGCGGTGGGTTCGCGGCTGATGCTGCGCGAGGACGGCGTGTCGGCGGGCAACCTCACGGGCGCGCTGATCGATCCGGTGCGCGCTGTGGCGACGGAGGCGCTGGTGCGCGGCGTGCCCTGGAGCGGCGCGTGCGGGGGCGCGGAGGTGCTGGTGGAGGTGGTGGAGCCGGCGCCGCCGGTGGTGGTGTTCGGCAGCGGCTTCGACGTCGCGCCGGTGGTGGCGCGAGCACAGGGGCTGGGGTGGCACCTCACGGTGGTGGCGGACCGGCCCGTGGAGCTGCTGCGCCGCAGGTTCCCGCGCGCCCAGGCGCATGTCGCGTCGCGGGCCAGCGAGGTGCTGGAGAAGGTGCCGCTGTCCGCGCGCAGCGTGGTGCTGGTGATGACACACAGCCTGCCGCAGGACCGGGAGCTGCTGGAGCGGCTGGTGCCGCTGCCGGTGCGTTACCTGGGAGTGCTCGGGCCTCGCGCCCGGACGGAGCGCATCCTGCGGGAGCTGGCGCGCCCGCCCACCGCCGCGCAGTTGGAGAAGCTGCACGCGCCCATGGGATTGGACCTGGGCGCGGAGGGCGCGGACGAGATTGCCCTGTCCATCATCGCGGAGGTGCAGGCGGTGCTGGCCGGGCGCGATGGGGGACGGCTGCGCGAGCGGCAGGCGCCCATCCACGCGGAGGCCATCACGCCGGAGCGCAGGTCGGCGTGAGGGACCGCATCAGCGAGATGCACACGACCGACGGGCTCAGCACGCGCACAGCGCATGAGCCCGCCCGCTCGCGGAGGCGCGCATGACCGTCGCCATCGTGCTGCTCGCCGCGGGTAGCTCTTCGCGGCTTGGACAGCCCAAGCAGCTGTTGCGCCACGAAGGCACGTCGCTGGTGCGGCGCGCGGCCGAGCGGGCCCTGGCCGCGAGCCCGGTGGTGGTTGTGGTGCTCGGCGCGCGGCGCGAGGACGTCGCCTCGGAGCTGGACGGGCTCGCCGTGCGGTGCGTGGACAATCCGGACTGGGCGCTGGGTCAGGGCTCCTCGCTGCACGCGGGCCTGCGGGCACTTCCCCCGGACGTGGACGGAGCGCTCCTGATGCTCTGCGACCAACTCCGCGTGGACGCGGCCCACCTGCGCTCGCTCATCGACACCTTCGAACGCACGCGCGCGCCCATCGTCGCGTCCGCCTACGCGGGCACCCGGGGCGTGCCCGCCCTCTTCTCCCGCGCCCTCTTCCCCGAGCTGGAGGCCCTTCCTCCCACGGGCGGCGCACGCGGGCTCATCGCCCTGGACCCTTCGCGCGTCGTGGAGGTTGCGCTGCCCGGCGGCGAGGAGGACGTGGACACCGCCGAGGACGCCCTGCGCCTCACGCGCCCCGGACGCGGTGGGTGATGCCCTCCGGCCCGGCCACCACCAGGTCGGTGGTCAGGTTCAGGAACAGGCCGTGCGCCATCACTCCTGCGCGGGACTCCAGCTTCGCGGCCAGCGCCGCCGGGTCGCTGATGGGACCGAAGTCACAGTCCAGCACCACGTTGCCCTGATCCGTGTGGTACGGCGCCCCGTCCAGCGCGAGCCGCACCACCACGCGCGCTCCCAGCGACTCCAGGAACAGCGCCTGCGAGCGCCAGCCGAAGGGCAGCACCTCCACCGGCACCGGCCACTTCGTGCCCAGCCGGGGCGACAGCTTGGCCGCATCAACCACGATGATCTCGCGGCGGCTGGCCTGCGCCACCACCTTCTCGCGCAGGAGCGCCCCACCGCCGCCCTTGATGAGCGACAGGTCCGGCGCCACCTCGTCCGCGCCGTCGATGGTGAGGTCCACCACCGGGTGCACGTCCAGCGTGGTGAGCGGAACGCCCAGCGACGCTGCCAGGGACTCTGTCGCGTGCGACGTGGGGATGCCCACCACGTCCTTCAAGGTCCCCGCGGAGAGCAGCGCACCCAGCCGTCGCACCGCGTACGCGGCCGTGCTGCCCGTGCCCAGCCCCACCACCATGCCCGGCTGGATGAAGTCCACCGCGCGCTCCGCCGCCGCGCGCCTCTGGGAAGCGGAAACACTCTCGTCGGAAGTCATGGCTGGCTCTGAGGAAGGAGGGCGGCTTCAGTGCGGCGTCCCAGGATGCCCGGAGTCGGCCGGGGGCGCACGCCGCGCTTCACGCTGTGGCGGCGCGAGTGGACCCGCCAACAGTGCCTCGTCCGCGTTCCCCAGGCCGGAGGGCGGGGCCATCTCCTGACGGCGCTCCCGCTTCCACGTCTTGCGGCGCTCACGCTGCACCTCCGTGAGCAACACCTGCCCCGCCGCCGCCGCCGGCACCGCGAGGATGACGCCCAGCAGCCCCGCGACGGAGCCGCCCACCAGCGCCACCAGTGAGATGAGCAGCGGGTTCATCTTGATGGCGCGCCGCTGCACCAGGGGGCTGAGCAGGTGGGCCTCGAGCTGCTGGTAGACCATGAACAGCGCCAGCGCGAGGAGCGCCCGCTTCGAGCCCACCGACGCCAGCGTGGTCACACTCACCAGCAGCGCGGTGATGACGCTGCCGATGTACGGGATGAGCCCCAACACCATCGCCACCAGGCCGAGCGGCAGGAAGTACGGCACGCCCAGCGCCAGCGACATGCCGGCCGTGAAGGCGCCGCCCACGGAGACGATGAGCAGCGTGCCGACGAGGTAGTTGCCCACCGCCTCGCGCATCCGGCCCACCACGCGGCGCACGCGGGGACGGCTGCGCGGGCGCACCCAGCCCAGGATGCTCGCGTAGAGGTCGTGCCCGAAGAGCAGGCCGAACACGGCCAGCGCCAGCACGGTGACGCCCGCGCCCAGCAACTCCACCGTGGACGACAACACGGTGATGAGCGGCTTGGCCAGCACGCCGGGCTCCATGTTGAACGCGTCCTGCGGATGCGACAGCACGCCGAAGTGCTCGTCCAGCTTCCGCACCCAGGGCGCCTGGGTCAGCTCCGTGAGGAAGACCGGCGCCGCCTCCACCAGGTGCTGGAGCTGCTCCACGAGCAGCGGCACCAGCGTGAGGATGAGCAGGCCGATGACGCCCAAGAGCGTCAGCGCGATGAGCGCCACGCCCAGCCCCCGGCGCAGGCCCCACGACTGCAGCCGGCGGACGACGGGCTCCGCCGCCAGTCCCAGCAGCAGCGCCGCCGCCAGCAGCGTGAGCACGGGCCCCAGGCTCCGCATCGCCGAGCCCAGCAACACGAGCAGCACCACCTGGGCACCGACCGACCACACCGTCCGGGGCGGCACGTAGACGGGGAGCCCCCTGCGCGAAGCCTTCATGCCCCCAAGGTAGGGAGTCCGGGCATTCCAGGCAGGCGACGGAGCACCGTGAAGCAGGCAGTCAGCCGAGGGCTACCAGGAGTCGCTGCCACCGCCTCCGCCAGAATCTCCGCCGCCTCCGCCCCAGTCCGAGGAGGAGCTGGACGAATCACTGATGAAGGACGACGAGGAGCCGTAGCTGGACGAGGAGTGTGTCACGTCCCCCATGAAACCGTCCCCTTGTCGCTTCGGCCCGGTCACACCCGGATCCGCGCCCGACGATACGTCTATTCCGTCCCGGGCCCGATAATGGCTCCCGTGTGCGTGGCGCCCGTCCATCGCTCCGGGCAGACTGCCGCGCCCATGGACAAGCCCCAGACAATGCGGTCGTTCGTGAAGCTGCTGGTGACGGATACGCAGGCTTCCGTGCGCTTCTATGAAGGCCTCGGCTTCGAACGCATCGCGTCGGAACCTCCCATCCTCCGCCTCCAGTGGGGAGGCGAGTCGGACGTGTACCTCGTGAGCCATCCTTCAAGCCTGAAGCTGGAGGGACGAAAGGGCATGGGCGTGCTCGTGGGCTTCCGCGCGGGCTCGGACGGCGTGGACGCGGTGGCCGCGAAGGCGGCGGCGCTGGGCGCGCACGTGGAAGGCCCCACGGAGCAGCCCTGGTACACCCGCGAAGTCGTCGTCACGGACCCGGACGGCTACCGGCTCAACTTCATCGAGCCCGCCTGACGCCCGGCCTCCACTTTCGCTCCGCGCCCCGTCCTCTTAAGGGGCGTGGAACGAACGATGGAATCCACGCCGTTGCGCGGACCCGGGGATGCCGCCCCGCCACTTGATTGCCCCAGCGGCTTGCGCCAGCCTGTCGCGGCCTCCGTGAGCCCGCCCCGCTACTTCGTTCCCCACGCCACCAGCCCGGTCGAACCCGTGCCGTGCGATGCCTCGGAGGTCGTCCACGTCCTGGACGCCTTCAGGCTGGAGCCCGCGTACCTGGGCGAGCCCGAGTGGTTCGTCTGCACCGACGTCGTGGGCCAGCTCCAGCTCATCCCCGGCAGCGAACGCGCGCGGCTGCCCGCGTCCGTGCAGGCGCAGCTCGCGCACCATGAAGTCGCCTCCGGAAAGCCTCCGCGCCGCCTGGCCGCGACGGAGCTGTTCTTCTTCTCCCCGGAGGTGGTGGAGCACCCCTCCAACACGGAGGGCTTCAACGACCCTGTCTATCTCTACGGCACGCTCACGGGACCGTGGCCGGGCAACGCCGTCACGCGCGTGAACGGGCAGCTCACCGTCACCCGCGGTGACGTGCTCGCGGGCTTCGCGCATGGCGCGCAGGACGCCTTCCACTACGTGAAGGACGCGGAGAGCCGCGACTTGCCTCGCGCGTACCACGCGCTGTTGCCGGGCGACCGCGCGGATCAGCTGGCGCAGGGACGCGGGCTCGTCCTCACCTACCCGGCGGTGCCCGCGGAGTTGCAGGCCCACCATGCGGCCAATGGCGCGCAGGTCGCGAGCATGCTGCACACGGTGCTCACCCAGCTCCAGGAGGACGCGCACACGAACCAGGGCCCCCAGGCCATCGCTTCGCTGGAGTTGCCCGTGCCGAGCCGCGCGATGGCCATCGCGGACCTGGAGCTGCGCGGCTACGAGGTGAAGGGCGACATCGCCACGCCGCGTCCCACGAAGGGCGGGCTGGTGGGGAAGCTCGCCGGGTGGCTCCAGGACGAGACCGTGCGCGTGCCCCGGGAAGCGCCGCCTCCCGAGTTCCTGGAGCTCGCGCGCCGCGTCCTGCCGCTCCTGCCGGGCTGGCCCACGGAGACGGAGCGCACGCTGCGCGCCCACGTGCTCGCGGGCACGCTGTCCCCGGGCACGCCGGTGATGCGCCCCACGGTGCCTCGCGCGCCCACGCCTCCCGCGTCCATCCCGCCGCGCCTGCCCACGCCGCCCGTTCGCTCCAGCGACTGGATGCAGGACTTCATCGGCGCGCATGGCAAGCCCGGCGGCGCGAAGCCGCGCCTCACGCAACTGCAACCGAAGCCCGCGCCCCGGCCGCCTCCCGCGAAGCCTTCATCCCCGGCCTCATGGCAGTCGGACTTCGCCCCGGCACCGGCTCCGGCCGCGCCCGCCCGTCCGGCCACCAGGCAGCAGGAGAAGGCGCCCGCCCCGCCCGGCAAGAAGCCGGACTGGATGAGCGACTTCGATGACTGACCCCGTCCGTTTGCGGTGCTCGCACACCGGGCGATAGCGTTTTCACCCTCCAGAAAGGCAGACCATGGGACACGAGAAGCCGATCGAGCCGTTTTCGGACCTGCACCGCGAAGGGGATCACGTGCGCGCGGTGCTGCTGCACGACCCCACGGTGGAGGGCCTGGACATGGCCATCTACATGGACGCGTCCGGCAGCATGCGCGAGGAGTACGCCTACAAGGCGCAGCAGCGCACCTTCCTGGAGTGGCTGCGCGGCGCGCCGATGAAGGAGGCCTCCAACGACGTGGAGCCGCAGGTCCGGTGGATGCTGGAGTATCTGGCCACCAAGGACCGCAACGGCCTCTTGCGCGTGGCCTACTGGGCCTGTGGCACCAACGGCCGCCAGGTGGAGCCCGTGGGTGAGCTCAAGGGCACCGACGTGAAGCAGTACAAGTTCCCCGGCGCGAAGCAGCTGGGCGGCTTCACGTACCTGGAGCCCGCGCTGCGCGACTACGTGAAGTACCTGGAGGAGCAGGTGAAGGTGGGCGCCAGGCGCGGCTGCGCCATCATCGTCACCGACGGCCGCCTCCATGACGCCGAGGCGGTGGAGAAGTTCTCCGCGGAGGTGGCGAAGAAGATCGCCTCCGGGCGCCTGCCGCGCATCAACTTCGTGCTGGTGGGCGTGGGCGACGACATCGACGAGGAGCAGCTGGAGCACATCGCCCACGCGGAGTACCCGGGCGTGGGCCACCTCTGGTGCCACCGCATCGCGAAGGAGATCACCCAGGTCGCGGAGCTGGTCGCCGTGCTGGTGGACGAGACGATGACGGTCGCCGCTGGCGGCACCATCTACGACGACAAGGGAAAGGTGCTGAAGACGTACGAGGGCCGCCTGCCCGCGGTGCTGGAGTTCGAGGTGCCGGAGGAGGCCAAGAGCTTCACGCTGGAGGTGAACGGCCAGCGCTACACCCAGCCGCTCCCCGACGAAGACCACGACGAGGACGAGGACCACCACTGATGGCCGGCCACGAAGTCATCAACCGCCCCTTCTCCGACGTCCACCGGATGGGCAACAAGGTCGTCGCGACGCTGTTGCACGACCCCACCGTGGAGGGCCTGGACGTGGCCCTCTACATGGACGGCTCCGCGAGCATGGAGAACGCGTACGGGCCGCGCGGCATCCTGGCGAAGCTCGCCCCGGTGAAGAACCAGGTCGAGCCGCAGATGCAGTGGATGCTGGAGTACCTGGCCAACAAGGACCGGGACGGCAAGGTGCGCGTCACCTACTGGGCCTGCGGCGACGGCACCCAGCTGGAGATGGTGGGCGACCTCACGGGCCCGCAGGCCAAGGGCTACCGCTTCCCCGGGCCGAAGTCCTACGGAAAGGCCACGGTGATGCTGCCGGTGCTGCGCGACTTCGTGGCGCACATCAAGCAGCAGGTGGGCGAAGGCGCCAAGCGGGGCCTGGCGGTCATCATCACGGACTCGCAGATCAACGACGCCCATGACGTGACGGCCTACGCCACGCAGGTGGCCAAGGAGATCGCCTCCGGCCGCCTGCCGCGCATCAACTTCGTCTTCATGGGCGTGGGCGAGCACGTGGACGAGGAGCAGATGGAGGAGATCTCCCATACGACCTATCCGGGCGTGGGACACCTCTGGTGCCACCGCCACGCGGACCGCATGGAGGAGATGGCGGAGCTCGTGGCCGTGCTGGTGGACGAGACGATGACCGTCGCCGCTGGCGGCACCGTCTACGACGAGCAGGGTCAGGTCCTGAAGGTCTACGAGGGCCGCCTGCCCGCGGTGCTGGAGTTCGACATTCCCCCGACGTGCAAGCGCTTCACGCTGGAGGTCGCCGGCCAGCGCTTCGACCAGCCCGTCCCCGAGGAGCACGAGGACGAGGACCACCACGACGAGGACGAGGACGAAAAGCCCCAGGCGGCAACGCCTCCGGCCGCCGCGTCTTCGCACTCACGCCGCGGACACCGCCACTAGGCGACAGGAAGAGCCAAGCCATGTCGGAGCAGAAGAAGAGCGGGTCGCGGTTCGGCACGTTGAACATCAAGGGCCTCAAGGAGGCGGAAGCAGGCGGCAACGCCGTGCAGCGCCACGTCCACGGCCCGGGGTGCAACCACGACCACGGTCACGACCCCGACGAGGCGGACGGCTTGACCCACGTCCACACTGCCTCCTGCTCCCATGGCCACGACCACGGGCATGACCATCACGGGCATACCCACTCCCAGCGCGTCATCCGTCCGCCGGCCCACCGTCCGGCGGAAGGAGGCGGCTCGGCGCTCCAACTGGACCTGGAGGGCACGCTGCCGGGAGAGACGGACGAGCAGGGCCGCTTCGCGCGGCTGGAGGCGGCCCTCGAGTCGCAGCACGGCATCACCGACGTGCACCTGCGCCGCGACGCGGGACACGCGGAGGTGTGCATCCACTACCAGCCGTCACTGGTGAGCGTGTCGAAGCTGGTGACGCTCGCTCGGAAGACGGGCGCAAAGGTGGCCGCGCGCTACCTGCATCACACCTGGTTCGTGCGCGGGATGGGCTCCGCGGACGCGGCCCAGGTCATCGAGCACGCGGTCTCCAAGATGAAGGGCGTGCTCACCGCCAGCGTCGCGTACGCCAGCGAGCGCCTGGTCATCGAATACGACAAGGAGGAGCTGAAGCTTCCGGACGTGGAGGCCCGGGTGAAGTCGCTCGGGTACGGGCTGGAAGTGCCCATGGCCGGCCACGCCTGTTCGCACCACGCGCACGGCGGCGGTCTGGCGCCGCTCCTGGAGCTGCCCCTGGTCGTCGCCTCCGGCGTGCTGTTGGCCGCGGGCTTCGTGGTGGAGCACTTCGCGCTGGCGCCGCCGCTGGTGGCCACGGTGCTCTGGGCGCTGTCCATGGCGAGCGGGGGTTTCTTCGCCATCCGGGGGTCGGTGCAGTCCATCGCGCAGCTGCGCATCGACATCGAAACGATGATGGTGGTGGCGGCGCTGGGCGCGGCGGTGCTCGGCGCCTGGTTCGAGGGCGCGTTCCTGCTCTTCCTCTTCAGCGCGGGCCACGCGCTGGAGCACCGGGCCATGGAGAAGGCGCGCCGTTCCATTGAAGCGCTGGGCCAGCTGCGCCCGGAGGTGGCGCGCGTGCGCCGGGGCTCGGAGGTCGTGGAGGTGCCGGTGGCGGACGTGAAGCGCGGCGAGCGCATCGTCGTGCGCCCGGGCGACCGCGTCCCGCTGGACGGCGTCATCCTCGAAGGCAAGAGTTCCCTGGACCAGGCGGCCATCACCGGCGAGTCCATGCCGGTGGCGCGCAAGCCGGGTGACGAGGTGTTCTCCGGCACCATCAACTGCGAGGCGGCGCTGGAGGTGGAGGTGACGCGCCTGTCGTCGGAGTCCGTGCTGGCGCGCGTGGTGGACATGGTGGCGCAGGCGGAGGCGCAGAAGGGCAAGCGGCAGCGCTTCGCCCAGCGCCTGGAGCGCACGGTGGCGCCGCTCGTGATGGCGTCCGCGGTGGTGTTCCCGGTGGTGCTGGTGCTGATGGGCACACCGATGAAGGAAGCGGTGCTGCGCGCGGTGGGGCTGCTGGTGGCCGCGTCGCCGTGCGCGCTGGCCATCTCCACGCCGTCCGCCGTGCTCTCCGCGGTGGCGGCGGCCGCGCGCGGCGGCGTGCTGATCAAAGGCGGCATCTACCTGGAGCTGTTGAGCGGCATCCGCGCCATCGCCTTCGACAAGACGGGCACGCTCACCGTGGGCCGCCCCCGGCTGCTCACCACGTGGGCCGCGCCGGGCGTGACGCGCGAGGAGCTGCTGGGCACCGCCGCGGGCGTGGAGGCGCTGTCCGCGCACCCGCTGGCCAAGGCGGTGGTGGACGGCGCCGCCGAGGCGCGCATCGCCGTGCCCGCGGGCCGCGACCTGGAGGCCATCCACGGCCAGGGCATCCGCGCGAAGGTGGGCGACGACGCGGTGGAGGTGGGCAGCACGGCCCTCTTCGCGGGCGAGGCGATTCCCTCGGAGGTCACCGCCGAGGTGGCGCGGCTGGAGGCGGCGGGCCAGACGACGATGGTGGTGCGCCGCGCGGGCAGCTACCTGGGCGTGCTGGGCGTGGCGGACACGCTGCGCGGCGGCGCCCGGCAGGTGGTGCAGGCGCTGAAGGCGGGCGGCATCGAGCGCACGGTGATGCTGTCCGGCGACAACGCGCTCGTGGCCCGCTCCATCGCGCAGCAGGTGGGTCTGGACGAGGCGAAGGCGCCGCTGATGCCCGTGGACAAGGTGACGGCGGTGAAGGAGCTGGGCCGCACGCACCCGGTGGCCATGGTGGGCGACGGCGTCAACGACGCACCCGCGCTCGCCGCCGCCGCGGTGGGCGTGGCCATGGGCGGCGCCGGCAGCGACGCGGCGCTGGAGACGGCGGACGTGGTGCTGATGAGCGACGACCTGGCGAAGCTGCCCTTCGCGCTGGAGCTGTCCAAGCGCGCCACGGCCGTGATGAAGCAGAACCTGGTCATCGCGCTGGGCGTGAGCGCGGTGCTCGTGGTGGCCGCCGTGCTGGGCCTCACGCGCATCAGCCAGGCCGTGGTGCTCCACGAGGGCAGCACGCTGCTCGTCGTCTTCAACGGCCTGCGCCTGCTCGCCTTCCGGCCGAAGACGCCCGCCTCGCCGCCCCAGCCCGCCACGGGGCCCCAGCCCGCCGCCGGTTAGCCCGCACGCGTCATGCTTGGCGTGGCAACTTCCCCCACGCCCAGAGGAGCGGGCGCACGCGGGACGTATTGTCTTGCAGGCTGCATGACTTGAAGTGGATGCATGCAGCGCGTCGTGAGTGGGGTGTCACAGGCGGCGCGTGTTGAACGTGGCATGGTGGGAAGAGCCATGCCTGTCAGCGTCTTCGACCTCTTCAAGATTGGAATTGGACCCTCCAGCTCGCACACGGTGGGGCCCATGCGCGCGGCCCGCACGTTCGTGGTGGGGCTGTCGGACGCGGGGCTCCTGGAGCGCGTGACGCGGCTCAAAGTGGAGCTGTTCGGTTCGCTGGGCGCGACGGGCAAGGGGCACGGCAGCGACAAGGCGGTGCTGCTGGGCCTGCGCGGCGACACGCCCGAGGACGTGGACGTGGAGAAGGTGCCGGCCATCGTCGCGCACTGGCGCACGGAGGGACGCGTGTCGCTGCTCCAGCGGCTGGTGCTCCCCTTCCGCGACGGCGAGCACCTGGTGATGCACAAGCGCAAGGTGCTGCCCTACCACCCCAACGGCATGCGATTCACCGCGTTCGGCGAGGGCGGGGAGACGCTGGCCTGCCGCATCTACTACTCGGTGGGCGGCGGCTTCGTGGTGGACGAGCAAGCGGCGACGGGCGCGGATCCGCTGCGCGCGGAGAGCGCGTCGGTGCCGCTGCCCTTCAAGTCCGCGGAGGAACTGCTCAAGCACTGCGAGCGGGAGAAGCAGCCCATCAGCACGGTGATGCTGCGCAACGAGCTGACGTCGCGGAGCGAGGAGGACATCCGCGCGGGGCTCCTGCGCATCTGGACGGTGATGCAGGCGTGCGTGACGCGCGGGTACACCACGGGTGGCATCCTGCCCGGCGGATTGAAGGTGGAGCGGCGCGCGGCGGCGATGTACCAGCGGCTCATCAGCCGGCCGGAAGCGGGGCTCACCAATCCGTTGACGGTGCTGGACTGGGTGAACCTGTACGCGCTCGCGGTGAACGAGGAGAACGCGGCGGGCGGGCGCGTCGTTACCGCGCCCACCAACGGCGCGGCGGGCATCATCCCGGCGGTGCTGCACTACTACTGGCGCTTCGTGCCGGGGGCGAACGCGGACGGCGTGGTGCGCTTCCTCCTCACAGCGGGCGCCATTGGCTCGCTCTACAAGGAGAACGCATCCATCAGCGGCGCGGAGGTGGGCTGCCAGGGCGAGGTGGGCAGCGCGTGCTCCATGGCCGCGGGAGGGCTCGCGGAGGTGCTGGGCGGCACGCCGCTGCAGGTGGAGAACGCGGCGGAGATCGCCATGGAGCACAACCTGGGGCTCACCTGCGACCCGATTGGCGGACTGGTGCAGGTGCCCTGCATCGAGCGCAACGCGATGGCGTCCGTGAAGGCCATCAACGCGGTGCGCATGGCGCTGTCCGGTGACGGGAAGCACTTCGTCAGTCTGGACAAGGTCATCAAGACGATGCGCGACACCGGCCGCGACATGAAGGACAAGTACAAGGAGACCGCGCGCGGCGGCCTCGCGGTCAACGTCCTGGAGGTCGCGAACCTCAGCGTCGGCCTGCCGGAGTGCTGACGGCTCCGGCGGATTGAAGCGCTACCGCCCGCGAGTGTCGCGCGTAGCGGACGCAGGCAGCAGCCCGCGACACCCGCGCGGCCAGGCCTACCGCCTGCGCTTGCCACCGCGCCCGGCGGACACGGGCACCGCCTTTACCACCGGCGCGGGCCTCGCGGAGAGCCACGCCTCGACCTCCTTCGACTGCGCCGTGCGCCCCGCGGACCTGAAGCGCGCGAGCGCCTGTGACGCCGCGTCGCGCGCCTCCGCTTCGTCGCCCTCCGTCCACAGCGCTTGCGCCAGCGCGAAGCCGGACTCGCCCAGCGAGTCCTCCTGCACGTCCTTGAAGGACAGCGCCTGCTTCAGCGAGGCAATCGCGTCGCGCGTGCGGCCCAGGCCCAGCTGCGCCTGCCCCACGCCATCCAGCGAGTAGTAGACCAGCTCGTCCTCTGGCCCCAGCTTCGCCTCCTTCACCTTCCGCGCTTCCTCGTAGTCCCGCAGCGCGTCCTCGTAGCGCTTGAGCGCGAGCAGGCTCATGCCCTCCTCGTCCAGCGCCTCCGCCAGCTTCACGCTCTGGTTCCCCAACAGCGTGCGGTGCAGCGACACCGACACCCGCGCGTGCTCCAGCGCTCCGGTGAAGTCCCGCTGTTCGCGCAGCGCCATGGACAGCGCCTGATGCCGGCGCGCCGTGTCCAGGTGCACGGGCCCCATCGCCTTCTCCGTCTGGGCGAGCGCGTCCTTCAGCACCGTCACCGCCTGCGCGCTCTTGCCCGTCTCCAGCAGCGTGCGCCCCAGCGTGAACGCCACCCGCGCCCGCTTGGGGTGCCCGTCCGGCAACGCCTTCGCCAGGAGCCCCGACGCCTGCTCCAGCAGCTTCAACGCGTCGTCCGGGTGGTCCTGCATCAGCGCGAGGTTGGCCGCGTTCACCTTCAGGTCGCTCTCCAACACCGCGTCGCCGCCCACGCGCTTGAGCGTCGCCTCGCCCAGCCGGCCCCAGCGCTGCGCGAGCGCGAACTGCTCCTGCTCGCCGTCCACGTAGAGCAGCTTGTTCATCACCGCCACCGCGAGCCGGTCCGCCCTGCCGGCCTCCGCGTCGTAGACGGCCTGCTCCAGCACCGCGCCGCCCGCGGCCTTTTCGCCCAGCACAGCCTGCGCCCAGCCCAGGTGGAATCTCAGCTCCGCCATCAGCGGCAGGTAACCCGTGGCCATGACGCGCGCTTCCGCGGCCTTCGCCAACTCCAGCGCCTTGGGCATCCGGCTCAGGTCCACGCGGGCCTTCACGTCCGCCAGCGTCCCCTCCAACTCCTCCAGCTCCGCGCGCTTCGCGGGATCCGCGGGCCGGGGCTGCAGCTCCGTCAGCGACTCCACGTCCGCGCAGTCGCCCGGCGAGGGCAGCGCGTACGCCGCGTCCAGCGACTTGTCCACCAGCGCCACGTCCGCCGTCTGCAGCGTGGCCACCAGCGCACCCAGGTCCTTGCGCCGCCGCTCCAGGCACACGAAGCGCTGGGACAGCAGTTCCTCCGTCTGCACCTCGCGCACGCGCGTGTCCTCGCACGCCGCCGTGTGTTGCTGCGCCCACTCCGCGCCGTAGCCGTCCAGCACCACGCCCACCCGGCGCGCCATGTCCTGCGCCACCGGGCTCTTCGTCGCGAGGAACGACTGCATCACCTTCTCGCGCGCGTCCGGCCCCCAGCGCTCCGCCACCAGGTTCGCCGCCCCCTCGCACACCTGCGAGCGCGACCACGCCACCCCGCCCGCCACGCCCAGCACAACCGTGGCCGCCACCGCCGCTCCCGCGCGGCGCTGGAGCAGGGCCCGCCGCTCACGCTGGCCCAGCACCGTCAACAGCTCCGCCATGGAGCGGAACCGGTCGCGAGGCTCCAGCGACAGCCCCTTCATCAGCGCGCGGCGCACCCACGCCGGCACCTTCGAGTCGCGCGGCGGCTCCAGGATGGGCGACGGCGGCAGCACCTGCACCGCCGCAGCGTTTGTCACGCCGGGCCCGTCATCCGCCCCCCCCTGGGGCCGCAGCTGGGACGCCACCCGCGACAGCTCGTCCGGGTCGAACGGGCGGATGCCATACAGCGCGCGGTACAGCGCCGCGCAGAAACTGAATTGATCCGACCGGGAGTCCAGCAGCTCGCCCCGGAACTGCTCCGGGGACATGTACGCGGGCGTGCCCATCACCAGGCCCGCCTGCGTGAGCTGCGAGTTCAACGGCGAGTCGTCCCCCACCGGCCGCGTGCGCTCGCCGTCCTCGTCGTCGTCCTCCGCCTCGCCCATGGGCCGCGCCAGCCCGAAGTCCGTGACGTAGACGCGCCCGTCCTTGCCCACCAGCACGTTGGCCGGCTTGAAGTCCCGGTGCACCAACCCCGCCGTGTGCGCCGCCTCCAGGCCCCGCCCCGCCGCCAGGTACTTGTCCAACAGCTCCTGCCACGTCCGGGGCTTCGCCTTCGTCCAGTCGCGCAGCGTGCCGCCGTCCACCAGCGCCATCGCCACGTAGACCTGATGGTCCCACTGCCCCACCTCGAAGACGGGGATGACGTTGGGATGGGAGATGCGCGCCATGGCCTGCGCCTCGCGCAAGAGCCGCGCCCGCCCCTGCTCCAGGTCCTCGTGGCCGCCCTTCACCCGCAGGAGCTTCAGCGCCACCTTGCGGTCCAGGTCCGGGTCATAGGCGGCGTACACCACCCCCATGCCCCCC
>NZ_RAWN01000097.1:0-33719 GCF_003668895.1 Corallococcus sp. AB045 | reverse complement strand
CCACCGCGGAGATGGCGCCCGACAGGTGCACCTCTTCCGCCATCACGTAGGACGCCAGCGCCACCGCCGTCGTCACCATGATCTCCGCGAGCGGATCCTCCGCGCGCCGGATGATGAAGCCGCCCAGCAGGCCCAGCGCCAGGCCCACCACCGCGCCACCCACCGACGCGAGCAGCACGTGGCCGCTCAAGGACCCCAGGGAGGGCGCCACGCCGCCCGCCACCACCGCCGCGATGGCCGTGTACGCCACCAGCGCGGTGCCGTCATTGAAGAGGCTCTCGCCCTGGATGATGCCCGCCAGCCGCCCGGGCACCGGCGCACGGCGGAAGGCGTAGAGAATGGACACCGTGTCCGTCACCGCGAGGATGGAGCCCAGCAGCAGCGCGGGCCCCCACGCCAGGTGCAGCATCCAGTGCAGCGCGGCGCCGGTGGCGCCAATGGCGAGGACCATCCCCAGCGTGGACAGCAGGCCAATGGAGACCGCGTTCGCGCGGATGCCATTGAGGTCCGCCATGATGCCGCCCTCGAAGAGCAGCAGCGGTAGGCATATGAGGAAGACCACCTGCGGGTTGAGCGGGGGCACGCCCGGCAGCAGGTGTGCGACGGAGATGAGAAGGCCACCAAGCACCAGCGCGACGTTGTACGGCACGCTGGCCCGCTTGGCGGCGATGGCAAGCGCGATAGCCGCCACCATCAGGCCGATCAGAATAGGTACTTCCAGCAGCACGGCGACCCCACTGGGACCAGGGAAGGGCGCGAAGCTTTCCAGATTCGCGCGGACCGTGCACGGGCACCGCCCGCTTTTCGTCGCCACGCCCGAGGCCCCGCCCGCCTGCCTTCCTCCCTCCGGAAGTGCGCCCTGGCGGCGGGATGTCCGCGTGGTACAGCAGCACCCAGATGAAATCCGGCTCGCTGGACACCTGGGTCCTCTCCGTCACGGCCCTGCGCAAGACCTACGGCGCCCACACGGCCGTGGACGGCATCTCCTTCCACGTGCGCCGCCGCGAAATCGTGGGACTTTTGGGCCCCAACGGCGCGGGCAAGAGCACCACCATCAACATGCTCCTGGGCGTGCTCCAGCCCACCTCCGGCACCATCACCATCGAAGGCACCGACCTGGAGACCCAGCGGGTGAAGGCGCTGTCCCGCACCAACTTCGCCGCCGTCTACGCGCCCCTGCCCGGCAACCTCACCGTGGCCCAGAACCTGCGCGTCTTCGGCCTCATCTACGGCGTGAAGGGGCTGTCCGCCCGCATCGAGACGCTGCTGGAGGAGTACGACCTGAAGCGCTTCCGCGACACCAAGTGCGGCGTGCTGTCCTCCGGCGAGCAGACGCGCGTGTCATTGGCCAAGGCCATGCTCAACGAGCCCCGCCTGCTGCTGTTGGACGAACCCACCGCGTCGCTGGATCCGGCCACGGCGCTGGACATCCGCACCCGCATCCGCGACTTCGCCGCGAAGGGCAACAGCAGCGTGCTGTGGACGTCCCACAACATGTACGAGGTGGAGTCCGTCTGCGACCGCGTCCTCTTCCTGGCGCGCGGCCGGGTGCTGCTGGAGGGCGACCCGAAGACGCTGCCGCGCGAGCACGGCAAGGCCACGCTGGAGGAGCTGTTCATCGCCGTGGCCAACGAGCCGCTGGCGCTGGAGAGGAGCGAAGCGCCATGAACCTGAACCACGTCGCGGGCATCGCGCTGCGCCAGTTCTATCTCTACAAGGGCAACTTCGCGCGCGTGGTGCCGCTGTTCGCCTGGGTGGCCGTGGACATGGTGCTGTGGGGCTTCATGACCCGGTACCTCAACGAAGTGACGTCCTCCGGCTACGACTTCGTGCCGGCGCTCCTGGGCGCGGTGCTGCTCTGGGACTTCTTCGCGCGCGTGATGCAGGGTTTGACGACGGGCTTCTTCGAGGACGTCTGGTCGCGCAACTTTCTCAACGTCTTCGCCACGCCGCTCACGCTGCCGGAGTACGTGGGCGGCCTGGTGGTGACGAGCATCGTGACCAGCGCCATTGGCCTCGTTGTCATGCTGCTGTTGTCCACCACGGTGTTCGGCCTGTCCTTCGCCGCCTACGGGGCAATGTTCATCCCCTTCGTGATGGTGCTGTTCCTCTTCGGCATCGCGCTGGGCATCCTCAGCAGCGCGATGGTGCTGAGGCTGGGCCCCGCGTCCGAGTGGTTCGTCTGGCCCATCCCCAGCCTGCTGTCCCCGTTCGTGGGCGTCTTCTACCCGCTGTCCACGCTGCCGGAGTGGATGCAGTGGGTGGCGAAGCTGCTGCCCCCGTCCTACGTCTTCGAGGGCGTGCGCACGCTGGTGGCCGGCGGCGAGTTCTCCGGCGCCACGCTCGGCTGGGGCTTCGCGCTGGCGCTATTGGACATCGTGCTGGCGGGCTGGGTGTTCCAGCGCGTCTACCGCTACGCGGTGCGCACGGGCCTGCTGGCCCGCTACAGCGCGGAGAGCGTGAGCTAACGCCGGACGCGCAGGAGCAGGTCCTTCTTCGGGCCGCACTCGCCCCGGCCGTCGCAGTTGCTGGTGGTGACGTACAGGTGGCCGTCGGGGCCCATCAGCACGTCGCGCAGGCGGCCCCAGGTGTTGCGCAGGTACACCTCGTGTCTGGCCACGCGCCGGGGCTCCTGCGAATCGAACTCCACCCGGTGCAGGTGCTTGGACTTGAGCGTGCCCACGAGCAGCGACCCCTTCCACTCCGGAATCGCGCTGCCCGTGTAGACGGCGGCGCCGCCCGGGGGAGCGGCGTCATCGAAGGTGAGCGACGGGGTGATGCGCCCGCTCTGCGTCTCGCATGAATAGATGCCGGGCCAGCCCAGGTTGTCGCCCGCCTTCACCACGTTCACCTCGTCGTGGCCGAAGCGCATCGTCTCTCCGCTGGGACCGTGGTCGGTGAGGTACAGCGTGGTGGCGTCCTTCCAGTCAAAGCCTTGCGTGTTGCGCACACCCAGGAGGAACGCGGGCGAATTCGGAAAGGGATTGTCCTGGGGCACCGCCCCGTCCGGCGTCAGGCGCAGCAGCTTGCCCGCGGGGCTGGCCACGTCCTGGGACAGGTCCGGGTCGCGCGAGTCGCCCGTGCCCACGTACAGCATGCCGTCCGGCCCGAAGCGCAGCCGCCCGCCGTCGTGATACTTCGCGGACGGGATGCCGCCGAAGATGACGCGCTCGAAGGTCGCGCTCGTGTTGTCCGGTGACAGCGTCCAGCGCTCCACCCGGTTCTGCGCCTTCCCGCCCGCCTGGGTGGTGACGTACAGGTAGAACCGCCGGTTCGTCGCGAAGTCAGGGTGCGCGGCGATGCCCAGCAGGCCGCCCTCGCCGTTCGCCGTCAGGGGCAGCGTGGCCACGGCTCCGGGCTGCAGTTGGCCGCCGCGCAAGAGACGCACGCGGCCCGGCCGCTCCGTGATGAGCGCGTCGCCGTCCTGGCCCGGCAGGAAGGCCACTCCCCAGGGGACCTCCAGCCCTTCCGCCACCACGTCCACGGTGACGGGCACGCTGCCGTCCTGGCCCCAGCCGTCCTCCATCAGGATGCAGTCCGCGGCGGAGGCCGTCCCCTGCGCCTGGCTCTTGCGGCAGGCGGAGGCGGAGGCGGTGAGCACCACGAGGGCGGACAGGAGCAGGCGTCGGGAGCGCATGGCGACAATCTAGCGTTGGTGAACGCGGCCTACCGACCTGGAAGGGGGGCAGCCGAGCGCATTCGGGACTGGAAGACGGTGCCGGGTGGCGTTGTCGCGGTCCCTGTCGTGGGCACCTTGCTCGGGCGGGTTCAACGGCAACCTTTGCCCAGCGGGAGGCAGTTCCATGGCGCGCATCGCATTCATCGTGGCGAACGACTTCGAGGACTCCGAGTTCCAGGTCCCCTACGACAAGCTCAAGCAGGCGGGCCACGAGCCCGTCGTCATCGGCGTGGAGGCCGGCAAGACGCTCAAGGGGAAGAAGGGCGCGGAGCTCCGCACGGAGAAGGCGGTGAAGGAGGTGAAGGCCGCGGACTTCGCCGCGCTGGTGATTCCCGGCGGCTACTCGCCGGACCACCTGCGCATGGACATTGGCATGGTCGGCTTCGTGCGCGACTTCTTCAAGGCGGACAAGCCCATCGCCGCCGTGTGCCACGCGCCGTGGATGCTGGTGGAGGCGGACATCGCGGACGAGCGCACCGTCACCTCGTTCCCCTCCATCAAGACGGACCTCATCAACGCTGGAGCGCGCTGGGTGGACCGCCAGGTGGTGGAGGACGGCAACCTCATCACGTCCCGCAAGCCGGATGACCTGGAGGCCTTCTGCGCCGCCGTGCTGCGCCAGCTGAAGGACGGCATCGCCCCACGTCTGGAGTCGCCCCTGGCCCCGGAAGCCACCGCGGACCGCGCACCCCCAGTGCACTGAGCCGCCAACAGGGCGAAACATGGTCCAACAGGACCCAGGCCCCAGGGTGCTTCATGCGCTCTGGGGGTTTTACGTGCCGCGCGAAGGAACGGATTTCCCCTGCGGATCCGCCTGCCTGCCCCGTTTCCAGAGGGAAATGTTGGGGGGACAACCCCTCGACCTCTCGACGCATTGCGCTGTCGGACGCATGCGTCGGGTTTTTGCTGCTCTGGAATTGTTCCGTTGTCTTTGGTTCTTCGGTACAAGACACTCAGACGTTTGTACGGGGTTCCGACAACCCCAGGGGAGTCATCGAATCCCCGAATTTTACAGCTGGGTTGCCATTATGCAGCGTCGTTGCTTAGTATTTCGCCGACCCCGCCCCCTTGACGGACCGCGACATCACTGACGGTCACTGTGGACTTCCGCATGAACCCGGCCCCCCGAAACGAGGTGTCCCAGCCCCGTCAGGTCGTCCGGGCGGTGTTGAACGAAGCGCTGGAGAGCAAGCTGGGCGGTGAGGTGGTGGTGAAGTCCACCACGGTCTCCGGCCGCATCTTCGTGGTGGAGCGCAAGGTGGCGTGGACGGTGCTCACGGGCCCGGGCGCGCGCAGCTTCTCCACTGCGCTCATCGACGCGAAGCTGGTGAGCCGCGAGGACGTCGAGCAGGTGATGGCGGAGTGCCGCAAGAGCGGCGGCAACTTCTGCGAGACGCTGGTGGCGTGGGGCCTGGTGCCGCGCGACACGCTGCGCGACCTGCTGTGCCACCACGTGGCCGCGCAACTGGAGACGCTCTTCGGGCTGACGGAGGCGCAGGCGCTCTTCGTGCCGCAGCCGCGCTCCTACTCCAGCCAACTGACGTTCGAGCTGACGGAGCTCACGGCCGACACCACACAGACGCAGCCTGCCGTTCCGCAGTCGCAGTCCGCATCCGGTTCCCCCGTCCTACTGGAAAGTGAAGTCATGGCGAACGTGAAGCAGGCGCTGGAAGAAGCGATGAAGATTGAAGGGGCGTTCGCGGTCTGTCTCGCGGATGCCAACAGCGGGATGACATTGGGAAGTGTCGGATCCGCGGGCTTCAACGTCGAGGCGGCGGCGGCGGGCAACACGGAGGTGATGCGCGCCAAGCTGAAGACGATGAAGGCCCTGGGTATCAAGGACCGCATCGAGGACATGCTCATCACCCTGGGCGAGCAGTACCACATCATCCGTCCGCTCGCGGCCCGCGAGGGGCTGTTCCTCTACATCGCGCTGCACCGCGCGAACGCGAACCTGGCGATGGCGCGCTTCCGCATGGCGGAAGTGGAGAAGACCATCCAGCTCTGAGGCTTTTCCTGGTGACGCCCCCACGCCGCCCGTTTCCCTCCTGGAGGGAAGCGGGCGGAGGCGTTTTGAGGGGTCAGTGTTCTCCCGCGCGCTTCTCACCGGCTTCCACGCGCAGGTGCAGGCGGTTGCTACGCGGAGGCAGCGGGCAGGTGGCGAAGCGCGAGAAGGCGCACGGCGGATTGTAGGCGCGGTTGAAGTCCAGCAAGACGCGCCCGTCCTTGTCCGGCAGCGGCGCTTCGAGGAAGCGGCCGGCGCCGTAGGTCGTGTCGCGGTTCGTCTCGTCGCCGAAGACGATGAACAGCTCTCCGTCTCCCTCCTCCCCCACGGGCGTCAGGCGGTGCTCCTTGCCCGCCACCGTGAAGACGAGCGTGCCGGCGGACTGCATCTCCTCCGAGTACCCCAGCACCGTGGGCACGCTGATCATGCGCGGCTTTTCGTCCGGCACCAGCCGCGCCTCCACCTTCCAGTCCGCGCTGGCCGGATACAGCGGGATGCCGTGGAACTGCTTGCGCGCCGCCGCCTCCGAATCCTTCACCCGCACGCCCAGCCTGTCCTTCCGGAGGATGATTTGAAAGCTCACGGTGCCCAGCCGCACCACGTCCGGCGCGCCCTTCTCGTCTGTCTTCAGCGCGCCGCCCGTGAAGGGTTTGCCCTCCAGCGTGAAGGCCACACCCGGCGCGGGCTGGAAGCTCACGCTGTTGCCCTTGCGCACGAAGGTCCCCGCCCTGGCCGGCACCGGTGAGGGCAGCGGCACGGCGCTGTCGGGCGCGGAGCCGGCCGTCTGCTCGCCCTCCTTCAACCAGGTGAGCCCCACCAGCGTCAGCCAGCCGTCCGGCGATTGCAGCTGTCGCAGCCGTTCGGCCTGCCACGCCTGGGTGGCGGCGGCGACATCCTCCGCGGGGGCCTTCTTCTCCGCCTGCGCGGCGGGCTTCGGAAGCGGCTTCGCGGGCGGCGAGGCCTGTAACGCCAGGGACAGGACCAGGGCGAGGGTGCTCATGCGGATGGGCCTCGGAGCGCGGGAGGGAAGGGCAGGGGCGCTGGGGCCAATGTCTAACAGGTGCCCGTCCCGGTTGCGCGCGGTCCTCCCGCCGTGCAAAGGCTTGAGAAACCTTCCATGAACCTGGACCTCAATCCCTCGCCCCCGGCCAGTGCCCTGCGCAAGCTCGCGCTGGGGACGTGGCGCGCGCCCCGAGACCCCACGGCCTACGCGGCGCTGGAGGTCCGCATGGAGCCGGCGCTCGAGTTCATGGCCACGCACCGCACGCGCACCGGCCGCCGGCTGACGGTGACGCACCTGGTGGCGAAGGCCGCGGCGGACGCGCTGCGCCGCTACCCGGAGGCCAACGTCGTGCTCCGGGGCCAGCGCCCGTGGCTGCGCGAGGACGTGGGTGTCTGCGTGCTGGTGGTGCAGCCCGCGAGCGGCGCGTCGCGCGTGGACCTGACCACCGCCACCGTGCACCGCGCGGACCAGAAGTCGCTGGAGGCGCTGGCGGACGCCATGGAGGCGCGGGTGTCGCGGGTCCGCGCGCGAGAGGACGTGGAGATTGAGCGGGGCAAGCGCCGCTCGTCGCTGTTGCCCGGCTGGCTGATGGCCCCCGCGCTGCGGCTGTTGTCCCTTGTCTGGTACGGCCTGAACGTGAACCTGCGCCGCGTGGGAATGCCGTTCGACCCGTTCGGCTCCGTGGCGGTGACGAACCTGGGCTCGCTGGGGCTGGAGCGGGGCTTCGTCGCGATGGTGCCCTACACCCGCGTGCCGCTCCTGCTGGCGCCCGGGCTCGTGCGGGACGTGCCCGTGGTGGAGGACGGAGCCCTGGTGCCCGGCAAGGCCATGACGCTCACCTGCACCTGGGATGCGCGCCTCATCGACGTGGACCTGGCCGCGCGGGTGCTCCGGCACATCGGAGGCGCGCTGGAGGATCCCCGGGGGTGGGATGCACCGGGGACCGAAGCGCGGTAGAACAGGGGTGTCATCCGGAGGTCGGCACCATGTCCGTGGATCCCTTTCGTCGCGTCGGTTCGTCCCGTCCCGTGGGACGGGTGCTGGGCGGCCAGGACCGCTTCGAGAAGGAAGCCCTGGAAGGCCCTCCCGAAGGACCCCTCGCCATGGACCGCCGCCAGCGCATGGCCGGCGGCCCGCTGCCGGTGAACGGCGAGAGCCCCTTCGCCGCCCGGCTGCGCAAGCTGGGCGCGTCGAACCCGGACGGCAAGGAGGACTGACGCTGTCCTTCCGGGCCAGGCTTCAGACCTGCCCGGCGCCGCCGTCCACGAAGAGCTCCGCGCCGTTGACGAAGCTGCTGTCGTCCGACGCGAGGAACAGCGCCGCCTTCGCCACCTCGTCCGGCTGCCCCATGCGGCCCAGCGGGATGAGGCTGGTGAGGTACTCCTTGATCTGCTTCGCCCCCGCCGCGTCGGGCGCCAGCCCGTTGAGTCCCGGCGTGTCGATGGGGCCCGGACTGAGCGTGTTCACCCGGATGCGCCGCCCCTTCAGGTCCGTTGCCCAGGTGCGCGCGAACGAGCGGACCGCCGCCTTCGTCGCCGCGTAGACGCTGAACGCCGCCGAGCCGTCCGAGCCCGCGGTGGAGCCCGTCAGGATGACGGAGCCGCCGTCCTTCAGGAGCGGCAGCGCCTTCTGCACCGTGAACAGCGTGCCCTTCACGTTGACGTTGAACGTCTGGTCGAAGTGCGCCTCCGTGATGGAGCCCAGCGCCGCGAACTCGCCGCCGCCCGCGTTGGCGAACACCACGTCCAGGTGCCCGGCCTCCTCCTTCACCCGCGCGTAGAGCCGGTCCAGGTCCGCCATCACGGACACGTCCCCTCGCACGCCCACCGCGCCGTGGCCAATCTCCTGCACCGCCCGGTCCACCTCCGCCTGCCGGCGGCCGGTGAGGAACACCTTCGCCCCCTCCTGCGCGAAGCGCTTCGCGGACGCGAAGCCGATGCCCGTGGTTCCACCCGTGACGACTGCCACCTTCCCGTCGAGCCTGCCCATCGTCCCGCTCCTTGGTTATGGACTTTGTGGTCCATATCTAAGAATGGTGGACCGAGCGGTCAATAACTTTTATTTTCCGGGCATGGCTCGGCCTCGGACATTCGATGAAGCGCAGGTGCTGCGGGCGGTGCGCGACCAGTTCTGGAACAAGGGCTACGCGGCGACGTCCATGGACGACCTGATGCAGGCCACGGGGCTGGGCAAGGGCAGCCTCTACGGGGCCTTCGGCGACAAGCATCAGCTCTTCCTGAAGGTGTTCGACACGTACTGCGTGAGCTCCCTGGAGTCGGTGAAGAAGACGCTGGAGGGGCCGGACGCCGGGGCGCTGGAGCGGCTGCGCCAGTACATGCTGGGGGTGGCCACCGCGTCGGCTGCGCCCGCGAACCGGCGCGGGTGCCTGCTGGCACGCGGCACGTCGGAGCTGGCGGCGCAGGACGCGCAGGTAGCGGACCGGGCGCTGGAGACCTTCCGGGGGCTGGAGGCCGCGTTCGTGCGCTGCCTGGAACAGGCCCGGGAGCACGGGGACCTCGCGGCCCACGCGGACCCCCGGAAGCTGGGCGCCATGCTGCTCGCGGTCTTCCGAGGACTGGAGGCCGTGGGCAAGGCGGGCATGGACGAGGCCAGCCTGCGCGGCATGGTGGAGACGGCGTTCGAAGGACTGCCCGTCGCGGCGAAGCGCCGCCGTTAGCGCCGCCCTCTTCCGGTGACCCCCGCGTTCAGGCTAGGCACAGGGCCTGAACGCGGGTGCGAGCGGTCACTCACCGGGATTGGGGCATTGATGCGGAAGGCACATGCGGTGGCGGCGTCGATGGTGGCGCTGATGTTGGGGCAGACGGGCTGCTATCGGACGAGCATCGTCACGAACCTGCGGCCGGAGCCCAAGGTCCACCAGGACCGGCAGTGGTTCACGGCGGTGGGCCTGCTGCCCGTGTCCAGTCCCCCTGGCAGCGAGTGCAAGAACGGCATCGCGTGGGCGCAGAGCCGCGCGACCCCCAGCGACTTCCTCATCCAGGCGGGCCTGGCGGTGGCGGGCGCGTTCATCGGGTCGGCGGTGTGCGCTGGCGGCGACCGGACCGAAGAGCAACAGGCCAACTGCGCCGCCATTGGCCTGCTGGTGCCCACGCTCCTGGTCGGCTCGCGCACCGTGGCCTACGCCTGCGCGTCGGAGGACCAGAACGCCAATCCGCGGCACGACCTGGGCACGGGCCCGGAGACGCCGGTCCGTGCCCCGGACGCCGCGAACGCGCCGGAGGAAGGCGAGGTCCCGGTGCTCGAGGCCCCGACTCCGCCGCCGCTGCCGCCGCCCGGCTCCGTGCCGGATTCGAGCCCCGGGCTCTGAGACACGTCCGGACGCGGCGCGCGAAGGTGTCCGCGCCGCGCCCGAAGGTGTCTGTCTATTCGCCGCGCCGCTTCGAGCGCGTCCGGGCCCAGCCCTCGTTGGACTGGTTGCGCTGCACCCGCTTGTGCTCGCGCTGCGCGGTGGCGTCCGTCTGACGGTGCTGGAAGGCCTGCTCGCGCTGAAGCTTCTCGAAGCTCGCGCGCCGCTCCTCGGGGAGCGTGCCGTTCTCCACCGCCGCCCTCACCGCGCAGCCCGGTTCACCCTGGTGGCCGCAGTCGCTGAAGCGGCAGCCGGTGGCCAGCGCGAGCACGTCCGCGAAGGCGTTGGCCAGACCCTCCTCGTCGTCGCCCCACAGGCCCAGCTCGCGCATGCCGGGCCCGTCGATGATGAGGCCGCCGTGCTCCAGCACGAACAGCTCGCGGTGCGTGGTGGTGTGCCGGCCCTTGTCGTCCTCCGGCCGCACGGGCTGGGTGACGAGGCGCGCGGCGTCCAGCAGCCGGTTGGCGAGCGTGGACTTGCCCACGCCGGACGAGCCCAGCAGCACGCCCGTCCTGCCGGGAGGAAGCCGGGCGCGCACGTCCTCCACGCCCAGGCCCGTTCGCGCGCTCACCGCGAGCACGTCCACGCCGGGGGACAGGGCCTCCACCTCCAGGACGCGCTCCGCCGCGTCGTCCGCGAGGTCCGCCTTGCTGAGGAGCACGACGGGCGTGGCGCCGCTGTTCCAGGCGACGGTGAGGGAGCGTTCGATGCGGCGGGCGTTGAAGTTGCCGTCCAACCCCACGACGAGGAACACCACGTCCACGTTGGCGGCGATGAGCTGGCCGTCGTGTTCGCTGCCCGCCTCGCGCCGCTTCAGGAGGCTGCGGCGGGACAGCACGGCGTGCATCAGCGCCTCGCCGTCACCGGACGCGGGCGGTTGCAGGAGGACCCAGTCGCCCACGGTGGGCAGGGCCTCCACGCCCTGGGCCTGATGGAGGAGGCGTCCGGCGGCGCGCGCGAGGAAGGCCGCGCCGGCGGTCTGCACGGTGAGCAGTCCCCGCTGCTGGCGCACGACGCGCCCGGGAACGAGGGAGGTGGAGGAAGACGACTGCGAGACGGTATTGGACAGCGCGAGGTCGAGGTCGGGACCCCAGCCGAGGGTTTCGAGTGACACTTGAGGAACTCCGGACAGAGCGATGCCACGGACGCGAGGAGAGGACTCCGGGGCGCCGGGCGTGAAGGAGGCGGGGGCTCGCGCTGCGACGGAAGACGGTGCTGCGACCGGCTCAGCGGATGAGCGCCCGCGTGGCGGACAGGGCCGCGACGACGACAAGGGGCGGAGTCATCAGGACAGGTCTCCTCAAGGGTTCGTGGAACCACCGGCGGTCATCGCCGTTCCGAGCGGGGACCCTAGCAATTCCTGTCGTCCGCTGGCCACCCCCTGCGTTTTCCCTCTTGAACCTCACGCGACGTGAGGTTGTACCCATGACATCCAGTCACGCGAAGGCCGTGGCTGGAAAGGGGTGAGGCATGCAGCACACGGAGCTGAAGGTAGGGGAGCTGGCCCGGCGCACGGGGCTGTCCATCCGCGCGCTGCACCACTACGACGAGATTGGTTTGCTCAAGCCCTCGGCGCACACGGCGTCGGGGCATCGTCTCTATACGGCGGCGGACATCGCCCGCCTGAGTCACATCCTGTCGCTCAAGCAGCTCGGGTTCTCGCTGGAGGAGATTGCCGAGACGCTGGGCCGGGCGGACTTCTCCGCCCTGCGCGTGGTGGAGCTGCGGCTCCAGCGGGCCCGGGAGCAGCTGGCGGAACAGCGTCAGCTCTGCGACCGCCTGGATTCCCTCGCACGGCAGCTGCGCGCGGCGGAGCCCGTCTCCGCCGACGACTTCCTACAGACCATCGAGGCCATGACCATGTTCGAGAAGTACTACACCCCGGAGCAGTTGAAGGAGCTGGAGGCCCGTCGCCAGGCGATGGGCGACGACGCCATCAAGCAGGTGGAGGTCGAGTGGCCCCGCCTCATCGCGAGCATGCGCGAGCAGATGGAGCAGGGCGCCGACCCCGCGTCCGAGCCGGTGCGAGCCCTGGCCACGCGCTGGCGCGAGCTCGTCCGCGCTTTCACGGGAGGCAACCCCGGCATCGAGAAGTCGCTCCAGACGATGCACCAGCAGGAGCCGCAGATGGCCCAGCGTCAGGGCCGCGACCCGAAGCTCATGGAGTACGTGGGCCGGGCCATGGCCTGTCTGGACGCGACGAAGTAAAGGCAGACACGGCGACGGCCGCCAGCGAAGGGCTGGCGGCCGTGCCGTCATCACAAGGCCTCAAGACTTACTGGCCGCCGATGGTGCCATTGGAGCCGCTGGTGCCGGTGCCGCCCACGCCACCCATGGTGCCGCCGGAGCCGCTGGTGCCGGTGCCGCCGACTCCGCCCGTGCCATTCGTGCCGCTGGTGCCGCCCGTACCGGTGCCGCCCGGGTTGATGACGGTCGAGCCGTTGGACTCGGTGCCGGGTTCGGTGGCGCCGGTGGTGCCGGTGCCCGTGCCGCCAATGGTGCCGGTGCTACCGGAGCCGCCAACGGTGCCGGTGTTGCCGGTGCTGCCGACGCCGGTGGTGCTGGTGCCCGCGCCGCCGTAGGTGCCGGTGCTCGTGGAGGGCGGCCTGTACGAGCCCGTGCCCGTGGAGGGCGCGGTGCTCCCGGTGCCGTAGGTGTCCGTGCTGGAGCCGGTGGTGCCGGTGCCCGTGCCGATGCCGCTGGTCCCGGTGCCGCCGGTGCCAGAAGTGCTGCCGCCCGTGGTGCCGGTGCCGGTGGTGCCCGGGGTCGGGTTCACGCGGGTGCCAGAGCCGCCCGTGCCGGTGGCGGTGTTGCCCGTCTCCACGCCCGTGGAGTTGGTGGTGCCGGGCGTGACCGTGCCCGAGGAGCCGGCGGTGCCCGTCTGCCCGCTGTTGATCATCTCCGGCGAAGCGCCGGAGGTGCCAGGAGTCGTCCCGGGGCTCGAACCGTCGCCTACCTGCTGGGCGAGCGCGCTGGTGGAGAGCAAGAAACTGAAAGCCAGTGCCGCGGTGCCAATGGAGCGTCGCATGTCAGGAATCCTTTCCCCTCGCTTGAGGCGTAAAGGTGTGTGCTTCACCGGACAGGGCAACCCTTCAGGATCAGCCGGCACATGGCAGGCCGCCAGCTCGCAGGTCACTCATGGGACGAAGCACGCGGGACAGGGCTTGCACGCACGCGCCCCCGACACGGTGAAACAGGCGGGGACGGAGCACTCCGGGTGTCCAACACCCGCGATTCCGTATCGCTGCGAGCAGTCTTCGCCCCGTTTCTGTGCTGTCCTCCGGTCCAGGGAGGAGCGTGCGTGAGCGGACGGGAAGGGCATCTGGCGGCGGGCCGCAAGAGCGCGCGCCTCGCGCGAAGCGTGAGCGCCCGTGCATGGCCGCTCACGCTCGTCATCGCCGCGGGCCTGGGCCTGCTGCTCTACGTCTCCACCACCAGCCTGCCGTACCTCATCGCCTCACCCGCCGGGGACGCGCACCTGGGCGCGCTCAATGACTGTCTGGCGCGGCAGCTCGACGGTGCCACGCGGCTGGGCTGGGCCGTGGCGCCGGACGCGTCGCGCGCGGCGGTGTTCGGGCCCCGTGTCGTCGCGGTCTGCGGCGAGGATGGCTCGCACTCGCGCTTGGAGATCCCTGGCGCCACCGCGCTCGCCTTCGATGGCGAGCGCCGCCTGTGGGCCGCCGCCGGAGGCCACCTGCTTCGGGAGCGGGACGGCGCGCTCCTGCCGGTGGGCGACATCACTCCACCGGAATGGCTGAGCGGTCACGCGGATGGAGTCGTCGCGCTGGATGCCACCGGGCAGCTCGTCTCCGTGGCGCCGGACGGCAAGGTGCTGGGGCAGGCGCAGGTGCCGGGTCCGGGAGGCCGTCTGTCCATTGGCCCTGGCGGCGTGCTGGCGGCGGTGGAGTGGGGAGGCGGCGTCATCGTCTACGACGCCCGCACCCTGGAGTTGGTGCGGGCGGAAGCCCCATGCACCGTGGAGTTCTTGTGGTGGCTCGACACCGCGGATCAGGTCCTGCTGGCCTGTGGCGCCCCCGCTTCCCCGGATGCACCAGGACCGGGCTCACTCCGCTTCGACGTCCGCACCGGAGCACGTGAATCGGTGCCCGCACGCACGCGCGCGCCTGCCCGAAGGCTCTCGGGGCGAGCGCTGTATGTGCAGGGGTGCGATGGCTTCCCGTGCACCGCCTCGCCTCCCTGAAGCTGTTATTGGGAGGTTCCGTTCCGGGCCAGTGACACCACGCTGACCCGGGGCTTTCGGGGTTCGTGGGACCCGTGTCCAGGCACGGCGTTCAGTGCCTGACACACAGGTCCTTTCGACCCCGGCTTTACATTCGACAAACCCGCGAACTCATTGGACGTTCCTGGGATCGCGGGCCGGTTTCGCAGTACCGGTCGCAACGCTTCCGCCGATCAGGGGTTTCACTCGTGGACGACACCAAGGCTTCCAGCTCCTCCGCTCCCCGCAAGCGCGCCAACGGCCGAAAGACAGCCGCCACCGCCGCGAGCCAGGACGCTGGCCCTCCAGGCGCTCGCTCGCAGGGCAACGTCGCGGCCAACCGGCTGAGCAACGTGGAGGCGACGCGCGCTGAGTCCGCGCCTGCTCGCCGCGCTCCCGCGCGAAGCCGCAACGGCAACAGCCGCCCGGCCGCTGATGACGGCCTGCGCCCCGGCGGCCCTCCTCCGCTCCAGCAGCTGTTGGCGGCGCTCCGGGCCGTGCAGGGCGGTGACTTCTCCGTGCGGCTGCCGTCCGGCGCGCAGGACGTGGTCATGGATGAGATCGCCCGCGCGTTCAACGCGGTGGTGACGCTCAACTCCACGCTCACCCACGAGATCGTCCGCGTGGAGCGCGTCGTCGGCCGCGAGGGCCGCATGGGCGAGCGCGTGGGCCTGGGCGACGTGCGCGGCGACTGGGCCACCAGCGTCCAGTCCATCAACGCCCTCATCGGCGACCTGGTGCAGCCCACCACGGAAGTCGCCCGCGTGCTGGTGGCGGTGGCCGAAGGCGACCTCACCCAGAAGATGGCGCTGGAGATCGACGGCCAGCCCGTGAAGGGCGAGTTCCTCCGCATCGGCACCACCGTGAACGCGATGGTGGATCAGCTCAACAGCTTCGCCGCCGAAGTGACGCGCGTCGCGAAGGAGGTGGGCACCGAAGGCAAGCTGGGTGGCCAGGCCGACGTGAAGGGCGTGTCCGGCGTGTGGAAGGACCTCACGGACAACGTGAACGTCCTCGCCGGCAACCTCACCGCGCAGGTGCGAAACATCGCGGAAGTGACGACGGCGGTGGCCCGCGGCGACCTGTCCCGCAAGATCACCGTGGACGTGAAGGGCGAAGTTCTGGAGCTCAAGAGCACCATCAACACGATGGTGGATCAGCTCAACAGCTTCGCCTCCGAAGTGACGCGCGTCGCGCGCGAAGTGGGTACGGAAGGAAAGCTGGGCGGTCAGGCCGCGGTGTCCGGCGTGTCCGGCACGTGGAAGGACCTCACGGACAACGTGAACTTCATGGCGTCCAACCTCACGACGCAGGTGCGCGGCATCGTGAAGGTGGTGACGGCGGTCGCCAACGGCGACCTCACCCAGAAGCTGATGGTGCCGTCGCAGGGTGAGATCGCCGCGCTGGGCGCCACGCTGAACAACATGACGGACACGCTCAACGTGTTCGCGCAGCAGGTGACCAGCGTCGCGCGCACGGTGGGCGTGGAGGGCAAGCTGGGCGCCCAGGCGCAGGTGCCCGGCGCCGCGGGGACGTGGAAGGACCTCACGGACAACGTGAACCTGATGGCGTCCAACCTCACCAGCCAGGTGCGAAACATCGCGGAGGTCTCCACCGCCGTCGCCAATGGCGACCTGTCGCGCAAGATCACGGTGGACGTGAAGGGCGAGGTGCTGGAGCTCAAGAGCACCATCAACACGATGGTGGACCAGCTCCGCGCGTTCGCCGCCGAAGTGACCCGCGTCGCGAAGGAAGTGGGTACGGACGGCAAGCTGGGCGGTCAGGCCGCGGTGCCGGGTGTCGGCGGCACGTGGAAGGACCTCACGGACAACGTGAACAGCATGGCCTCCAACCTCACCACCCAGGTGCGCAACATCGCCCTGGTGACGACGGCGGTGGCCACCGGTGACCTGTCCAAGAAGATCACCGTCGACGCGCGCGGCGAAATCCTGGAGCTGAAGAACACCATCAACACGATGGTGGACCAGCTGAACAGCTTCGCCTCGGAAGTGACCCGCGTGGCCCGCGAGGTGGGCACGCACGGCAAGCTGGGCGGTCAGGCGGAAGTGAAGGGCGTGTCCGGCACGTGGAAGGACCTCACGGACAACGTGAACTTCATGGCGTCCAACCTCACCACGCAGGTGCGAGGCATCGCCAAGGTCGTGACCGCGGTCGCGAACGGCGACCTCACCCAGCGCCTGAAGATGGAGGCCAAGGGCGAGGTGGCGGAGCTCGCGGACACCATCAACGCGATGACCCAGACGCTCTCCATCTTCGCGCAGCAGGTGACGGACGTGGCGCGCACGGTGGGCGTGGAGGGCAAGCTGGGCGCCCAGGCCGTGGTGCCGGGCGTCGCGGGCACGTGGAAGGACCTCACCAACAACGTGAACCTGTTGGCGAACAACCTCACCGATCAAGTCCGTAACATCGCCGAGGTGACGACGGCGGTCGCGAAGGGTGACCTCTCCCGCAAGATCACCGTCGACGCGAAGGGTGAGGTGCTGGAGCTCAAGAGCACCATCAACACGATGGTGGACCAGCTCCGCGCGTTCGCCGCGGAAGTGACGCGCGTCGCGAAGGAAGTGGGCACGGACGGCAAGCTGGGCGGTCAGGCCGACGTGAAGGGCGTGTCCGGCGTGTGGAAGGACCTCACGGACAACGTGAACAGCATGGCCTTCAACCTCACCACCCAGGTGCGCGGCATCGTCAAGGTGGTGACGGCGGTGGCCGACGGCGACCTGTCCCAGAAGCTGGTGATGGAGGCCAAGGGCGAAATCGCCGCGCTCGCGGACACCATCAACGCGATGACCCAGACGCTCTCCGTCTTCGCGCAGCAGGTGACGGACGTCGCGCGCACGGTGGGCGTGGAAGGCAAGCTGGGCGCCCAGGCCGAAGTGCCGGGCGTCGCGGGCACGTGGAAGGACCTCACGAACAACGTGAACCTGCTGGCCAACAACCTCACGGCCCAGGTGCGAAACATCGCGGAGGTGACGACGGCGGTCGCGAACGGCGACCTGTCCAAGAAGATCACCGTGGACGCGAAGGGCGAGGTGCTGGAGCTCAAGAGCACCATCAACACGATGGTGGACCAGCTCCGCGCGTTCGCCGCGGAAGTGACCCGCGTCGCGAAGGAAGTGGGTACGGAAGGCAAGCTGGGCGGTCAGGCGGACGTGAAGGGCGTGTCCGGCGTGTGGAAGGACCTCACGGACAACGTGAACGTCCTCGCCGGAAACCTCACGGACCAGGTGCGAAACATCGCCAAGGTGACCACGGCGGTGGCCAACGGCGACCTGTCCCAGAAGATCACCGTGAGCGTGAAGGGCGAGGTGCTGGAGCTGAAGAACACCATCAACACGATGGTGGACCAGCTCCGCGCGTTCGCTTCGGAGGTCACGCGCGTCGGCAAGGAAGTGGGTACGGAGGGCAAGCTGGGCGGCCAGGCCGCGGTGCCCGGCGTCGCGGGCGTGTGGAAGGACCTCACGGACAACGTGAACGTCCTCGCCGCGAACCTCACGGACCAGGTGCGCAACATCGCCAAGGTGACCACGGCGGTGGCCTACGGCGACCTGTCGCAGAAGATCTCCGTGGAGGCGAAGGGCGAAATCCTGGAACTCAAGAGCACCATCAACACGATGGTGGACCAGCTCCGCGCCTTCGCTTCGGAAGTGACCCGCGTCGCGAAGGAAGTGGGTACGGACGGCAAGCTGGGTGGTCAGGCTGCGGTGCCCGGGGTCGCCGGCACGTGGAAGGACCTCACGGACAACGTGAACAGCATGGCGTCCAACCTCACCAGCCAGGTGCGAAACATCGCGCTGGTGACGACGGCGGTCGCGAACGGCGACCTGTCCAAGAAGATCACCGTCGATGCGAAGGGCGAAATCCTAGAGCTGAAGAACACCATCAACACGATGGTGGACCAGCTCAACAGCTTCGCCTCCGAAGTGACCCGCGTGGCGCGTGAAGTGGGCGCGGAAGGCAAGCTGGGCGGTCAGGCGGAAGTGAAGGGCGTGTCCGGCACGTGGAAGGACCTCACGGACAACGTGAACTTCATGGCCCGCAACCTCACCACCCAGGTGCGCGGCATCGTGAAGGTGGTGACCGCGGTCGCGAATGGTGACCTCAAGCAGAAGCTGGTGGTGGACGCGAAGGGCGAAGTGGCCGCGCTCGCGGAGACCATCAACAACATGACCGACACGCTGGGCATCTTCGCGGAGCAGGTCTCCTCGGTGGCCCGCGAGGTGGGCGTGGAAGGCAAGCTGGGCGGTCAGGCCCGCGTGCCCGGTGTGGCCGGCACGTGGAAGGACCTCACGGACAACGTGAACTTCATGGCGTCCAACCTCACCACCCAGGTGCGCGGCATCGTGCGCGTGGTGACGGCGGTGGCCAACGGCGACCTGACCCAGAAGCTCATCGTGGACGCGAAGGGCGAGGTGGCGGCGCTCGCGGACACCATCAACAACATGACCGACACGCTGGGCACCTTCGCGGAGCAGGTCTCCACGGTGGCCCGCGAGGTGGGTATCGAAGGAAAGCTGGGCGGCCAGGCCCGCGTGCCCGGCGCTCGCGGCACGTGGCGGCAGCTGACGGACAACGTGAACCAGCTGGCCGGAACGCTCACCAGCCAGCTGCGCGCCATCTCCGACGTGGCCACCGCCGTGACCAAGGGCGACCTGACCCGCAGCATCACGGTCGTCGCCGAAGGCGAGGTCGCGGCGCTGAAGGACAACATCAACCAGATGATCGTCAACCTGCGTGAGACGACGCAGAAGAACCAGGAGCAGGACTGGCTCAAGACGAACCTGGCGAAGTTCAGCGGCATGATGCAGGGCCAGAAGTCCCTGGACGCCGTCAGCCGCCTCATCATGAGCGAGCTGACCCCGCTGGTGTCCGCGCACCACGGCGCCTTCTTCCTGTCCGACCCCGAGGGCGGCGTGCCGTCCCTCAAGCTCACCAGCACCTACGCGTACCGGGAGCGCAAGTACCTGGCGAACCGCTTCCGCCTGGGCGAGGGCCTGGTCGGCCAGTGCGCGCTGGAGAAGAAGACCATCCTGCTGACGCGCGTGCCGTCGGACTACATCACCATCTCCTCCGGGCTGGGTGAGGCCGCGCCGCTCAACATCATCGTCCTGCCCGTCCTCTTCGAGGGCGAGGTGAAGGCCGTCATCGAGCTGGCCTCGTTCCACCCGTTCAGCGCCATCCATCAAATCTTCCTGGATCAGCTGACGGAGAGCATTGGCGTGGTGCTCAACATGATCATGGCGAACATGCGCACGGAGACGCTGCTCTCCGAGTCGCAGCGCCTGACCCAGGAACTCCAGAGCCAGTCGCGCGAGCTCACCCAGCAGCAGGACGAGCTCAAGCGCACCAACATCGAGCTGGAGGACAAGGCGAAGGAGCTGGCGGACCAGAACACCCGCGTGGAGGAGAAGAACCGCGAGGTGGAGCTGGCGCGTGTCAGCCTGGAGGAGAAGGCGGAGCAGCTCACCATCATCTCCAAGTACAAGAGCGAGTTCCTGGCCAACATGAGCCACGAGCTGCGCACGCCGCTCAACTCGCTGCTCATCCTCGCGAAGCTCCTGTCGGACAACAAGGACGGGAACCTGTCCAACAAGCAGGTGGAGTACGCGAACACCATCTACGCGTCCGGCGGGGACCTGCTCAGCCTCATCAACGAAATCCTCGACCTGTCCAAGGTGGAGGCGGGCAAGATGCAGGTGGAGCCCCGGGACATCGTCCTCACGGAGCTCAACCAGTTCATCGACCGCAGCTTCCGCCCGGTGGCGGACCAGAAGGGCCTCACCTTCCAGGTGGAGGTGCTCCCGGGCACGCCGCGCTACGTGCGCACCGACCCGCAGCGGCTGCAGCAGGTGCTCAAGAACCTGCTCTCCAACGCCTTCAAGTTCACCGACGAGGGCGGCGTGAAGCTCTCCGTGCGTCTGGCGGACAAGGGCATCCGCTTCGACCACGAGGCGCTGCGCCGCTCGCGCCATGTGCTGGCCTTCGCGGTGAAGGACACCGGCATCGGCATCGCCAAGGACAAGCAGCGCATCATCTTCGAGGCGTTCCAGCAGGCGGACGGCTCCACCGCGCGCAAGTACGGCGGCACCGGCCTGGGCCTGTCCATCAGCCGTGAAATCGCCAAGCTGCTGGGCGGCGAAATCCGCCTGGAGAGCGAGCCGGGCAAGGGCAGCACCTTCACCCTCTACCTGCCGCCGGAGTATCAGGGCGCGGACGAGGAAAACGGACAGGGCAACGAGGAGGCCGCTCGCGCGGTGGGAGCCCTGCCGGAGACGCTTGCCACCCCGTCCACGTCCGGCGCCGTCACGACGCCGCCGCCGCTCGTGCCTCCGTCCCCGGTGGCCGAGCCCCAGGCCCACGTGCTGGACGCCGCGCTGCCCCCGCAGGTGGAGGGCTCGCACACGCCCGTCGTGGTGGAGGACGACCGCGAGCTCATCCGCGAGGGTGACCGCACCTTGCTCATCATCGAGGACGACCTGAAGTTCGCCCGCATCATGGTGCAGATGGCGCGCGAGAAGGGCTTCAAGGCCCTGGTCGCCACGCGCGGTGACAGCGGCCTGTCCATGGCGCACGAGTACCAGCCGGACGCCATCACCCTGGACATCCAGCTGCCCGTGGTGGACGGCTGGAGCGTGCTGGACCGCCTCAAGCGCAACCCGCGCACGCGCCACATCCCCGTCCACATCATCAGCGTGATGGACAAGCACCTGGGCAACACCCAGGGCGCGTTCGGCTACCTCACCAAGCCCGTGAGCAAGGAGGGGCTGGAGCGCGTCTTCGGGCAGCTGTCGCGTTTCCTGGAGCGCCGCGAGCGCCGCCTGCTCGTCATTGAAGATGACGACGTGCAGCGCAGCAGCCTCACCCAGCTGCTCAGCGACGGCGGTGACGTCGTCGTCACCGCGGTGGCGTCCGGCCAGGAGGCCCTCCAGAAGCTGGAGGAGAACGAGTACGACTGCCTCGTCATCGACCTCCTGTTGCCCGACATGGACGGCATCAAGCTGGTGGAGGAGGTGAAGACGCAGCAGCGCTTCCGCGACCTGCCCATCGTCGTCTACACCGGCCGTGAATTGACGCCCAAGGACGAGTCCCGTCTGCGGCGTTACACCGGCAGTGTCATCCTGAAGAGCGGCGCGAAGAGCCCCGACCAGCTGCTCAGCGACACGGCGCTCTTCCTGCACCGCCTGGATGAGAACCTCCCGGCGCGCGCGCGCGCGGCCCTGGCGCAGCGCAACGACCAGGACGCCCCGCTGGCCGGCAAGAAGGTGCTGCTGGTGGATGACGACATGCGAAACATCTTCGCGCTCACCAGCGTGCTGGAAAATCACAGCATGCAGGTGGTCTTCGCGGAGAACGGGCGGGCTGCCATCGAGATGCTCGGCCAGCACCCCGACGTGGACGTCGTGTTGATGGACGTGATGATGCCGGAGATGGATGGCTATGAAACCATGCGTGCCATCCGCAAGGACCCCAAGTACGCCAGCCTCCCCATCATCGCCGTCACCGCGAAGGCGCTGAAGGACGACCGTGAAAAGTGCATGGCTGCCGGTGCGAGTGACTACCTGCCCAAGCCGGTCGACACCGACAAGCTGTTGGAACTGGTCCGCCTGTGGGTGAGTGCTTGATACTCAACGAGGACGATCCATCCTCATGCCCCCTTTGCACTTCCGTCTGGAAGGGGGCGGCCCTAGCCTTGTTCGCCGTGTATCGGGTCCCCTGACCCACGCGCTCCCCCACCGCGCACATGAACTCCACTGAGCACACTCCGGAACGTCCCCAGGAAGCCGCCGCCACCCCGCGAGCGGCCATCCTGATGGTGGACGACCATCCGGCCAACCTGTTGGCGCTGGAAGCCATCCTCGAGCCGTTGGGCCAGGACCTGGTGAAGGCGACCAGCGGCGAGGAGGCGCTCAAGCAGCTGTTGCAGCGCGACTTCGCGGTCATCCTGATGGACGTGCAGATGCCGGGGCTGGACGGGTTCCAGACGGCGGCGCTCATCAAGCAGCGCGAGCGCACGCGCACCATCCCCATCATCTTCCTCACCGCGCTCAGCCGTGACGCGGCGCATGTCTTCAAGGGCTACGCGCACGGAGCGGTGGACTACCTGCTCAAGCCCTTCGACCCGGAAATCCTCCGCTCGAAGGTCAGCGTCTTCGTGGACCTGTTCCTCAAGGAGCAGCAGCTCCAGCGCCAGGCGGCCCTCCTGCGCCAGCGCGACCGCGAGGCCCTGGAGCGCCAGAGCGCGCTGCGTTACCGGCGGCTCACGGAGGCCCTGCCGGAGCCCATGTGGGCGGCTCGCGCGGATGGGTCGCTGACGTACGCCAACCGGGCCTGGCGGGACTACACCGGCCATCACGAGGGGTATGAGCTGTCCCTCTCCTCGTTCCTCCTGGACGTGCACCCGGCGGACCGCGAGCGGATGCGCGTCGTGTGGAGCGACGGGGTGGTGCAGGTGCAGAGCAGCTCGCAGGAGTTCCGGCTGCGGCGCAAGGACGGCGTCTACCGCTGGCACCTGGCGCGCGCGGTGCCGGAGCACGACGAGCACGGGCAGCTGGTGGGCTGGCTGGCCATCGCCACGGACATCGACGACAAGCGGCGCGCGGAGGAGGCGCTGGGGCGCTTCAAGACGACGCTGGACGCCACGCTGGACTGCGTCCTGATGTTCACCCCGGACACGCTCACGCTCGCGTACGCGAACGCGGGCGCGGCCAAGCAGCTGTCCTCCTCCGTGGAGGAGCTGGTGGGCCTGTCGGTGCTGGAGGTGGAGAGCGCCTTCGACGAGTCGGGCTTCCGCAAGCTGCTGGCGCCGCTGATGTCCGGCACGCTGCCGTCGCAGACGTACTCCACCAACCACCGCCGCCGCGACGGTTCGGAGGTGCCGGTGGAGGTGGTGCTCCAGTACGTTTCGGAAGGGGAGGGCCCCGGCCGCTTCATCTCCGTGGCGCGCGACATCACCGAGCGCCAGCGCGCGGAGACGGCGCTGCGGCTGGCGAGCGAGGCGAAGGACGCGTTCCTCGCCGCCGCGAGCCACGAATTGCGCACGCCGCTGGCCGCGGCGAAGGGCCACGCGCACCTGGCGCTGCTCAAGCTGGGCGGGCAGACGGAGGCCGGCCCCGGCAAGTCGCTGCAGATCATCAACCGGCAGATCGACCGCATGGCGAAGCTGGTGGAGGACCTGCTGGACATCAGCCGGCTGCAGGCGGGGCGGCTGTCATTGGAGCTGGAGCCGTTTGATTTGTCGCAGCTGGTGCTGGAGACGCGGGACCGCATGGCGGTGCTGTCGCAGACGCACGAGCTGAAGGTGGAGGTCCCCGAGCACCTGGAGGGCACGTGGGACCGCGGGCGGCTGGACCAGGTGCTGACGAACCTGCTGTCCAATGCCATCCGCTACTCGCCGGAGGGCGGCCAGGTGCTGGTGCGCCTGGTGGTGGAGGGCGACAGCGGCGTGCACCTGTCCGTGACGGACCAGGGCGTGGGCATCCCCAGCGAGAAGCAGCGCCTCATCTTCGAGCGCTTCGGCCGCGCGCACGGCAGCAAGTACGGCGGGCTGGGGCTGGGGCTCACCATCAGCCAGGGCATCGTGGAGCAGCACGGCGGCCGCATCTGGGCGGAGTCCACGGGCACGGTGGGCCAGGGCTCCACCTTCAACGTCTGGCTGCCCCGGCGCACGGAGGCCCAGGCGGCGACGCCGACGGAGTCCTCGCGCACGCCGAGCTGAGCTGTCCGCGTTGATTGGGGACGCGGCTTGCGTCCCGTGGGGACGCGGTTCGTGGGGCCGGTGTCTCTGGGATGGCCGCTGGTATGGGGCGTGCTCAGGGAAGGGGCATGTCCACGTCCTCGCGGCCCAACATCCTCATCCTGACGGTCGATCAGCTCCAGTTCCCCCGCTTCGCCTATGGGCCGGATGGTGGCTTCCTGCCGGCCATCAAGGACATCCTGGGCTTCGTGGACGAGGGAGGGGAGGACAACCCGTTCCGGAAGTTCTTCCCCGGCTTCGCGGCGCTGCGGAAGAACGCGGCGGTGTTCCGCAATCACACCATCGCGGCGTCGGCGTGCACTCCCAGCCGCGCGGTCATCTACACGGGGCAGTACGGCACGCGCACGGGCGTCACGCAGACGGACGGCCTGTTCAAGAGCGGTGACGCGGCGGCCTTCCCGTGGCTGTCGGCGGAGGGGATTCCGACGCTGGGGCACTGGTTCCAGAAGGCGGGCTACCACACGCACTACTTCGGCAAGTGGCACGTGAGCAATCCGCCGGACCACTCGTTGAAACAGTATGGCTTTGACGACTGGGAGCTGTCGTATCCGGAGCCGCACGGGGCCTCCATCAACAACCTGGGCGCGTTCCGTGACGAGGGCTTCGCGGACCTGGCGTGCGGCTTCCTGCGGCGGATGGCGCTGGGGGAGCCGTACAACCGGGAGCTGGCGGAGCAGTCGTACGAGGCGCCCCAGGCCGCCGCGCCGGGTGGTGAGGCCCAGCCGTGGCTGGCGGTGGCGTCGTTCACCAATCCGCACGACATCGCGACGTATCCCATCCTGCCGCGGCAGTTGGACCCGGGGGCGCCCAAGCTGGGGCCGTTGAAGGTGCCGGCGGAGGGGGCGCGGTCGGTGAAGCCCACGGCGGGGACGTTCACGGTGCCGCTGAACCCGCTGGGATTCCCGCAGGACAACGCGGGCGTGCCGTCGAACCTGCGCGACACGCTGAAGAACAAGCCGGACTGCCAGCGGGACTACGCGTACAAAGTGGGGCTCGCGCTGTCGTCGAAGACGGGGCTGACGCTGCACCAGGCGAACGAGAACATCGACCCGGTGACGGTGACGTTGAACGCGGGCATCCCGTTCCAGCTGACGGTGGACCCGGAGAAGGCGGCGGAGCGCTTCCAGCAGTACTACGCGTGGCTCATCCACCTGGTGGACGGGCACATCGCGAGGGTGCTGCGGACGCTGGACGAGACGGGGCTGCGGGAGAACACGGTGGTGGTGTTCCTCTCCGACCACGGCGAGTACGGCGCGGCGCACGGCTACCTGATGGAGAAGTGGCACGCGTCCTACCAGGAGGCGCTGCACGTGCCGCTGGTGGTGCAGTTCTCCGAGGAGCAGGAGACGCGATACATCGACGCGCTGACGAGCCACGCGGACATCGTGCCCACGGTGCTGGGGCTGGCGGGGATTACCCGCGAGGAGCAGGTGGCGATCCGCACGGGCCTGCGGCTCCACCGTCCGGTGCCCCCGTTCGTGGGCGCGGACCTGAGCCCGCTGGCGAGGGGCGAGGCGACCACGGTGCTGGAGCCCAACGGCACGCCGCGAGAAGGCGTGCTCTTCATCACCGACGACGAAATCACGGAGCCGCTCCCGCGCACGGGAGACCCGCACCAGCTGCATGATGACGCGCTGTTCACCGTGTACACGCGAGCGGTGGAGCGGCTGCGGGAGCAGGGCAAGGTGCCCGGCTTGAGGCCTGGAGCGGTGTGCCAGCCGAACCACGTCCGCTGCGTGCGCACGCCCCGCTGGAAGCTGGCGAGGACATGGGACCCGTCCGGAGAGCACGCGGACCAGTGGGAGCTGTATGACCTGGAGACGGACCCGCTGGAGCTGGAGAACCTGCTCGTCTTCGACCAGCCGTTCCCGACGCTGATTTCGTCACTGCCGCGAGGGTTGTCCCGCGTGGAGGTGGAAGAGGCGGCGCGCGCGACGCATGCGCTGCTGGAGCGGTACGAGGTGGAGAAGCTGTCGCCCTGGCCGCAGGGCTAGAGAAACCGGCGGAGCCACTGGTTCGTGTCGTGCTTGTAGAGAGGGAGCCCTTCGCCTTCGTACTGGAAGAGGAAGGGCTCCATCAGGCGGGCCAGCGCGCGGTACTGGGGGGGGATGGCCTTCGTCTGTGTATCGATGGGGTCTGGCCAGTCGTCGAGGGTGACGAGTACGCGGTCACCGTCCATGGGGAGCAGGGAGACCTCCGGGAAGGGGAGCGCGTTCCGGAGTGTGTCGATGCCGCCCAGCTGTCCCAGCAGGGGCTGGCCGAGGAAGGTGAGCCAGGAGGGACCGAGCGCGCGGGTTCCAAGGATGGAGCCAAAGCTTTCGATACCGTGAAGATCCAGGCCTGGGTAGCGCGCGAGGAGCGCCTCGACGAGGGCCCACTTCGCCGCGCTCCACATGCCATGTGACGAAATGATGGCGAAGCTGGCGTATCCGAAATTGAAGGGCAGCTCGCGAGCGAGCTCCAGTGCCAGTGCGCGTAGGTGTTCCGCCCCATTTCCCTGAATGTAGTTCGTGGGAAATGCGAACGACACCGTACAGACGGGATCCGTGTCGAACGGGTTGTCGAGTGGCCGGCCTCTGTACTCAAAAAAGAATCCGCTGGAGACCTCGCCGCCGCCTGGACTTTCCGACAGCCCTGCACGCCCGCTTTGGCCCCGAGGCCTTTCGAGCATCTGCTGGCGAACGACCTCCCAACTCTTGTCATCGAGTTCGAGAATGTCGCCGTCATCTGTGTCGTACCAACCCAGCGAGCCTGGAGGGATGGCGCGAAGATAGAGCTGCAATGCGCGCCATACCGCAACTGCAATCTCCTTGTGGTTGCGGTGGATGAGGAAACTGAGGATGACGCCATCGCGTGCTGCGGGGACCGGGGGCGAACCTTTCGACCACAGGCGGATGATGGGGTACTCCCTGGTCATGGCCTTCCCTTCGTGACTCCAGTGCGGGGCGAAATGAGCAAGGCCTGCCCTCCCAGGGCTTTCTCGTAGATGGTCCATTGGGACTGGTCCGCGTAGGGGCTGTTGCTTCCGTATTCAGTCCACTGAGGCCGATTGGTGTCAGGACAGGGGAACTTGAAGTCCAGGGTGAGCGCGGACTGGAGCAGGTTGCGGTCGCCGTGCAGGACGAGGTCCGGCTTGATGGTGCCTCGGAGTTCTTCGGTGCAGCCATCGGCAATGAGTCGTGCTTCCTCCCGCGGGCTGATGGTCTCCACCACCCGGGCGTTTGGATAGAAGCGGTAGCGCTGCTCGATGCTGAAGGGCGCGGGCCACAGCTCCTTCAACACCTCTTCCGCGCATTGAAGCGCGAGCACGTGCTTCTGCCTTCCCAACTGCATGGCCCGGGTGACGGGCTTGCCGCAGCGGTCCTGCTCCACCACCTCGGCGCACTCCTGGCGCGTCGGAGGTCGGTTTTCGAAGTAGCGCGCATTCCCCAGTTGCTCCGCCTGGACGGCACACGCGACGAGCTGCTTCTCCAGTTCATCCGCGTCATGGTCCTGCTGCATCAGCGCGAGCACGGCTGGAGGGATGGCCCTAACCAACGGGGACGCCATGGCCTGGGTCGCCGCCCGTGCGGACGCCTGCTCCGCCACATACGCCGCGTGCCGTGCCTTCGCGGCGGTCTCCGTGTCCACGAACCCCAGCTCTCCATGCCGGGAATGCCGTGAACCTCCAGCACACGCTGTCAGCAGGGCGCAAGCCACCCACAGGCTCGTCGCGGGACGTCGTCCTGGCTTCAGGGTTGAAGGAACCGGCGGAGCCATTGGTTCGTATCCTGTTGGAAGGGGAGGAGCTCTTCGCCTTCGTACTGGAAGAGGACGGGCTCCATCAGGCGGGCCAGCGCGCGGTACTGGGGGGGGATGGCCTTCGCCTGCGTGTCGATGGGGTCTGGCCAGTCATCCAGGGTGGCGAGTACGCGGTCGCCGTCCATGGGGAGCAGGGAGACCCCCGGGAAGGGGAGCGCGTTCCGGAGCGCGTCGATGCCGCCCAACTGTCCCAGCAGAGGTTGTCCCAGGAACGTGAGCCAGGCGGGGGCGAGGGCGTGAGTGCCAATGACTGCGCTGAACTCACTGTTGTTGTAGGCGTACAGTCCCGGATACCGGGCGAGGATTGCCTCGGTGATGTTCCAGTCGCCTGAGCTGAACAAACCTTGTGGCGAGACGATGGCGAAGCTGGCGTAGCCAAAGCTGAAAGGCAGCTCACGACCCAGATCGAGTGCAAGGGCACGCAGGTGTGATGCTCCGTGCTCCAGGAGGTATTCGGTCGGGAACGTGAACGACACCGAGCTGATGGGGTCCTTGAAAATGGGGTCCCCGAGGCGGCGCGCGCAATACTCGAAGTGGTAGCTGCCGGCCTCGCTCGGGCTCTCCATCAGGTCGATGGACCAGACGCCCTTCCATGGTGGGTCCAGCAGATACTTCCGGATGTGTTCCCAGCCCTGCTCGTCGAGCGGGTCCAGTTCTCCTTCCTCAGATGGATACCAGCCCAGCGACCCGGGAGGGATGGCCTGAAGATAGGTCTGAAGGGCGCGCCAGACGGCGTGGGCGAAGACCTCAGGATGTTCGTGGAAGAAGAAGGAGATGACGATTCCGTCACGTCCCGCGACCCAGCCGCCTCTGCCTTGAAGCCGGATGGTGGGAAAGGCGTCTCTCATGGCGTCCTTACTCCAAATCCTGGCGAGATGAGCAAGGCCGGTCCACCCAGGGCTGCCTCGTAGATATTGCCCTGGTGCCTGCCAAAGTATGGGCTGCTGGGCCCATAGGGCGCCCACTGCGGTAGATTGCTATCAGGACAGGGGAACTTGAAGTCCAGGGTGAGCGCGGACTGGAGCAGGTTGCGGTCGCCGTGCAGGACGAGGTCCGGCTTGATGGTGCCTCGGAGTTCTTCGGTGCAGCCATCGGCAATGAGTCGTGCTTCCTCCCGCGGGCTGATGGTCTCCACCACCCGGGCGTTTGGATAGAAGCGGTAGCGCTGCTCGATGCTGAAGGGCGCGGGCCACAGCTCCTTCAACACCTCTTCCGCGCATTGAAGCGCGAGCACGTGCTTCTGCCTTCCCAACTGCATGGCCCGGGTGACGGGCTTGCCGCAGCGGTCCTGCTCCACCACCTCGGCGCACTCCTGGCGCGTCGGAGGTCGGTTTTCGAAGTAGCGCGCATTCCCCAGTTGCTCCGCCTGGACGGCACACGCGACGAGCTGCTTCTCCAGTTCATCCGCGTCATGGTCCTGCTGCATCAGCGCGAGCACTGCGGGAGGAATGGCCCTAACCAACGGGGACGCGATGGCCTGGGTCGCCGCCCGTGCCGACGCCTGCTCCGCCACATACGCCGCGTGCCGTGCCTTCGCGGCGGTCTCCGTGTCCACGAACCCCAGCTCTCCATGCCGGGAATGCCGTGAACCGCCAGCACACGCCGTGAGCAGGACGCAGGCCACCCACAGGCTCGTCGCGGGACGCATGTGCTGCTGGAGCGGTTGCCGTCCTGGCTTCAGGGGAAGAGGAACCGGCGGAGCCATTGGTTCGTGTCCTGCTGGTAAAGGGGGAGTCCTTCGCCTTTGTACTGGAAGAGGAAGGGCTCCATCAGCCGGGCCAGCGCGCGGTACTGGGGGGGGATGGCCTTCGCCTGCGTGTCGATGGGGTCAGGCCATTCGTCCAGGGTGACGAGTACGCGGTCGCCGTCCATGGGGAGCAGGGAGACCTCCGGGAGGGGAAGCGCGTTCCGGAGTGTGTCGATGCCGCCCAGTTGTCCCAGCAGGGGCTGGCCGAGGAAGGTGAGCCAGGCGGGGGCGAGGGCCCGGGTTCCCAATATGGACCTGAAGCCAGTGCCTTGATGGAGGTCCAAGCCTGGATAGCGAGCAAGGAGTGCCTCGATGATGGGCCACTTCGCCGCGCCCCACATTCCATGGGATGAGATGATGGCGAAGCTGGCGTATCCGAAGTTGAAGGGCAGCTCCCGAGCGAGCTCCCGCGCCAATGTGCGCAGGTGAGCCGCACCGTTTCCCTGGAGGAAGTCCGTGGGAAAGGTGAATGACACCGCGTTGACGGGAGCCTTACCGAACGGCGTGTCGAGTGGATGGCCTTCGTACTCAAAAACGTACCCGCTGGAGATCTCACCTCCGCCCGGGCTTTCGGAGAGTTCCGCATTCCCACTGGTGCCCCAGGGACGCTCGAGTATTTGCTGGCGAGCGATCTCCCAGCCCTTGTCATCCAGCTCCAGGATGTCGCCGTCATCCGTGCCGTACCAACCCAGCGAGCCCGGAGGAATGGCGCGGAGATAGGTTTGCAGGGCACGCCACACCGCAGTCGCTATCTCCTTGTGGTCGCGGTGGATGAAGAAGCTGAGGCCAATGCCGTCGCGGGCAGCGGGAATCGGAGGCGAACCTTTCGACCACAGGCGGATGACAGGGTATTCCCTTGTCATGGCTTCACCTCTTTGACTCCTGTACGGGGCGAAATGAGCAAGGCCTTCCCTCCCAGGGCTTCCTCGTAGACGGTCCGCTGCGACATGCCGGCGTAGGTGCCCGTGCCATACCTCGTCCAGGTTGGCTCATTTGTGCCCGGGCACGGGAACTTGAAGTCCAGGGTGAGGGCGGACCTGAGCAGGTCGCGGTCTCCGTGGAGGACGATGTCCGGCTTGATGGTGCCGCGGAGTTCCTCGGTGCAACCTTCGGTAATGAGTTGCGCTTCCTTCGCTCGGCTGATGGTTTCCAGGAAGCGGGCGTTCGGGTAGTAGCGGTAGCGTTGCTCGATGCTGAAGGGCGCGGGCCACAGCTCTTTCAACACCGCTTCCGCGCATTGAAGCGCGAGCACGTGCTTCTGCTTCCCCAGCTGCATGGCTCGCGTCACGGGCTTGCCGCAGCGGTCCTGCTCCACCACCTCGGCGCACTCCTGGCGCGTCGGAGGCCGGTCCTTGAAGTAGCGCGCGTTCCCCAACTGCTCCGCTTGGACCGCACACGCGGCGAGCTGCTGCTCCAGCTCATCCGCGTCATGCTCCTGCTGCATCATCGCGAGCACGGCTGGCGGGATGGCCCGGACCAACGGGGATGCCATGGCCTGGGTCGCGGCCTGCGCGGACGCCTGCTCCGCCACGTAGGCCGCGTGCCGTGCCTTCCCGGCCGGCTCTGAATCCACGAACCGCAGAGTCCCATGCAGTGAACCCCCGGCACACGCCGTGAGCAACGCACAAAACATCCAGAGACTCGTCGCGGGGCGCATGCTCCGGACTCTATTGCCTCCCCTGACTTCGGCGATGTCCATGAGGGGAGGAGTCACCTGGATTCCGAGGACCCTGGCCGAGATGTGCGGCCTGTCTTCTGATGTCCGCGTGAGCTGGGCGCCCTGGTGTAGTAGATGTTTCACGGAACACGCCCTGATACATTGGGAGCACGGACATTGGATTTTCGGCACCGTTGGATCTCACCCACGCTCCTGGAGCAGGCCTGCGCTCGGGGCCAGGCACTCCCAAGGCGGTTGCGTGTCCGGTTCGAGCGCGCCTTCGGGGCCGACCTGAGCGCTGTGCGCCTGCACGAGCATCCCCTGGTCGCGAGCCTGGGAGCACAGGCCCTGTGCTGGGGAGAGCAGATCCTCTTCGCTCCGGGGGCACTGGAGCTCGACCTGGCTCGCGGGACCCGGATCCTCGCGCATGAGCTGGTGCATGTGCTGCAACAGCGCGCGGGGCGCGTCCCTCACGGGAACGGCGGGACCGGGCTGCTCGTGGATGGGGCCCTGGAAACAGAGGCCGAGGCCCTGGCGGCACAGGCCCTCTCGGGTGAGCGCGCGCACCTCGCGGCTTCCTGGGCGGGCGAAGGCCGGTGGACTTCGCCCACTCCCGCGCTTCAGGCGTACCACGTCATCCAGAACGCCCAGTTCGTCGCCCAGGACGTCAATCTCCACAACGCCACCTTCGAGACCCAGCGGGACGGAGTGCGGCCCCACCCCTACCCGAAGACGCACGCGGACAGCTTCCTCGTCGACGCTGGGACAGTGAACGTCATGGTGCGGGCGCACAACCAGGTCGCGCTCCGGTTCTCGGATGACAACGAACTCGCCATCGAGGACACCGATCCCCACCACGAGCAGGCCAAGCACTTCTTCGCCACGGATGGTGCCATCACACGGTGCAACCGCGCGTTGAGGTCCGCGGGCTCCAGCTATCGGATCACCAAGGTCCCCGGGCCTCGCTACCTTGAAATCGGCCCCCCCGCGCAGCCGGGCTGTCTGCCCTTCCTGCGCGGCCCGGGACCCAAGCGGCTGTTCCAGGTGGCGATGTCCGAGGGTGGGCACCTGGAGCCCGCCGTGTCGCAGAACTGCAACGAAATCTCCGGCAAGGTCATGGGGGAGCAGCAGGACGCGCAGCGCACCGTGAAGCTCACGCAGTCCGGCAATCAGCTCTTCCTCAACCTACCGCGCTGGCAGCTCGGAGGGTGGGCCCCTGCCTTCCCGGCCCACGGCGACATCCCCTTCCGGCTGGCGGTGCTCATCACCACGTTCCTCTTCCATGGACAGGGAGAGGGCCCCAACGCCGCCGCGGCCCGGCAACGCGCGGTCAACGACTACCAGGTGGGATTGCAGAACGCGCTGGCGGGCGCCAATACCCCCAATGCCCAGATGGCGGCGCTCGCGGGCTTCAACGGCCCCATTGGCCGCAACTATGGCCGGCTGGTGAACCGGGTCCGTGCCAATGCCCCCATGACGCTCAACGGCGTCAACCTCAACGGGCTCACGCTCAGCACACGTTACGAGCAGCTCCTCTTCCGGCTGGGCCTCAATGCCTATGCCAACCCGCGGGTGGGTGATGCGTTCCAGACGTACTCCGTGGGCGCCATGGAGCGCTATCAGGATGCCCAGCACCGCAACTGGATGCGGATGCGGGACGAGGTCGCTCCCCGCCCGGTGGCGCCCATTCCTCCGCCTGTCTACTGCGAGCCGGTGTGGGAGTATCACTGGGGCGGTGTGGTCGCGGAGAGCGGAGCGGACCGCATCACCTTCGAGAACTACGCCCGCAACTACGAGGATCGCAATGGTCCCCAACTCCAGGGCGGCGAGTTCCGCTCGTTCTTCCAGATGACCCGCGTTCCCACCCAGGTCAATGATCCGCTGATCGCCCAGTCGTGGCACGAGAGCTGTTACGCCCACGGTTTCGCCAATGCCCTGACGATGTGCGTCTCCAAGCTCAGCCGCTGTGGGCGCTGAACCGGCTCACCGCTTCCCGCGGGCCAGCAGCATCACCGCGACCAGGATGGCGCTCATCGCGCCCCAGGTCAGGGGGCCCAGCGTCTCTCCCGCGAACACCACGCCCAGCAGCACCGCCACCGCCGGGTTCACGTACGCATAGCTCGTCGCGAGCGCCGGCCTCGCGTGCCTCAGCAGATAGCCATACGCGCTGAACGCCACCAGCGAACCAAACACCACCAGATACACGAACGACACCATCGCGCGCGCAGGCACCTCGTCCACCATCCGCTCCCCCAGCACGAAGCTCAGCGCCATCATCATCACGCCCGCGCTCAACATCTGCGTCGCCGGTGCCATCAACCCCGCGGGCATCGGCAACCTCCGGCTCCACACCGACCCGAAGGCCCACGCCGCCGGCGCCATCACCACCGCCAGCGCCGCCACGCCTCCGCCGCTCATGTCCCCGCCCAGGTTGAGCAGCGCCACCCCCGCGAACCCCAGCACCAGCCC
>NZ_RAWN01000096.1:0-33910 GCF_003668895.1 Corallococcus sp. AB045 | reverse complement strand
GCGGGGGCGGCGGCGGGAGCCGGGGTGTTGGCGAACGCGGTGGTGGCGGCGAAGAGGGCGGCGACGATGACGGTCTTCATGGATGGCTCCGGGGACGACACGCCGACGCGGAATTGCATCGGTTGATGCCATGACCCTTGAGCACCCGCCGTGCCAGCACCGGTTTCAAGCAACTTCGCGGGGTTCTCCAGGTAGGAGCGGATCCGCCATGGGGAGAAACTCCTCAGTTGCGATTGCAACAATGGGTGCAAGCTCCCCAGGCAGGCGCACGTTGCTTTGACGGCAACGGCGCTCTTCTGCAAGCTGCACGGCAACCTTCCGTTCCGAGCGCCACGCGCCGGGACATGAAGGGGAGCATGAAGCCCGGACGTCCTCGTCGTGCATGTCGCGCGGCCAGGTGTCGGGAGAGATGGCGTATGCGGCACCTGCTGGTGGCATGGAGTGTGGCGTGGCTGGGAGTGGGATGCGCCGCCACCATTCCCCCCGAGCGCTTCCAGGCCCAGGTGTCGGAGACGGAGCGCTGGCAGCGCGAGTACCAGGCCGAGCGCGAGCGCACCGAGGCGTTGGCGGCGAAGCTGGCGGCGCTGGAGTCCGCGCTGGAGGAGCTGGCGCAGGAGCGCGCGGAGGCGGAGCAGGCGCGCGCGGAGGCGGAGCAGGCGCGCGCGACCGCCACGGAAGAGCTGGCGCGGCTGGAGACGGAGCGCCACACGCTGGAGGAGCACAACGCGCAGCTGTTGGCGCGGCAGCGCGAGCTGGCGGCGCTGCACGAAGAGCTGTCGGACGTCTGGTACGAGTCCGCGCTGGAGCGCGCGCGGCGGCGCACCCAGCCGCCGCTGCCGGGCGCCACCTCCACCGAGGCGGCCAGGCCGGTGCCGTGAGTTTCGCGTGGGCGTCCGTACCCGGGCGCCTGCTGGTTCTTCCTCTGTCGACCCAAGGAGCGTGCCCGTGGCGATGAACTCGCGGACCCCCATCCGTGGATACCGCGCGGGTTTCTTCTTCGTGGTGATGCTCCTGTCGGGCGTCATCGGCTTCATGCTCTGGACGGAGGTGCGCACCGGGCATCAGGTGGACGCGCTGGTGCTGGAGGCCCTGGAGCGCGCGAGCCTCATCGGCCGCATCCGCGTGGACGTGATGTCGCTGGAGTCCGCCATCGAGGCGCACGTGCGCTCCAGCGGCGACGCCGAGCGCAAGGAAGCCGACGACGTGATGGAGGACATCCTGGGCAGCATCCGGCAGTCCTCGGAGGCGTACATGCGCCACCTGCCGCCCGGCGAGAAGGAGATATGGCTGCGCTTCAACGGCGCGTGCCAGGGGCTGGCGGATCAGGTGCGCGCGGCGGCGGTGTTCTCACGGCAGCGCGACGCGGAGCGCGCCCGGCGCCACCTGGTGGAGAGCATCCGTCCCCTGGCGGCGGAGGTGGACCAGCTGGCGGGACAGCTGGCCACGGAGAACGCGTCCGACGCGCGCGTGCTGGTGGGGCGGCTGGGCACGCTCCGGGTGCGCAATACCGCACTGGGCGCGGCCACCACGCTGCTGGCCATCCTGCTGTCCATGCTGGTGGGCTGGCACATCATCTCCCTGCTCAAGCGCCAGGACGCCACCATCCAGGGGCAGCTGGAGGAGCTGGGGCGGCACAACCAGGAGCTGGATGCGTTCACCCGGCGCGTGGCGCACGACCTGATGGGGCCGCTGTCCCCGCTCAAGGGCTACCTGACGCTCATCCGGCGCTCCGGCGCGGTGAAGGACCCGGGCGCGCTGGAGATGATTTCGCAGTGCGAATCCAGCGCGGTGCGTATGGGGGAGCTCATTGAAGCGCTGCTGCGCTTCTGCCGCGCGGGCACGCGGGGCGACGGGACGATGGGGGAATTGGACACGGCGGTGAGCACGCTGCTGTTGGAGGTGAGCCAGACGGCGACGGCGCTGGGTGTGTCGCTGGAGCGCGAGCTGGAGCCGGGCGTGCTGGTGGATTGTCCGGCGCAGCTGCTCCAGGTGGTGGCGCGCAACCTCTTGTCCAACGCGGTGAAGTACACGGCGGGGCGGCCGGATCCGCGCGTGAAGGTGCGGGTGGCGACGGAGGGGACGGACGCGGTGGTGGAGGTGACGGACAACGGGCTGGGGATGAGCGCGGCGACGCAGGCGTCGCTGTTCCAGCCGTTCTTCCGGGCCGCGGAGGTGCGGGGCATTCCGGGGCACGGCCTGGGCCTGGCCACCACCCGGCGCGTGGTGGAGGCGCACGGCGGGACGCTCACGGTTCATTCAGAAGAGGGCAAGGGCACGCGGATCCTCGTGCGGTTCGCACGTGTGGCGCGCACTCCGGCGCCGCTTGTGGTGGAGTCCGACGCCCACTCCATCCGCAAGGCCTCATGAGCACAGCCCGAATCCTCGTCGTCGATGATGATCCGCATGCGCGGGACCTGCTCCAGCGCCTGCTGGGCGTGCTGGGCCCGGTGACGCAAGCGCCGGACCCCAAGGGCGCGGCGGAGCGGATGGGTGAGCAGTCCTTCGACCTGGTGCTCACGGACATGGCCATGCCCGACCCGGGCGACGGCCTGAAGGTGCTCCAGACGGTGAAGTCGAACCTGCCGGACACGCCGGTGATTGTCGTGACGGCGTTCGGCAACATCGAGGGCGCGCTGGACAGCATCCAGCTGGGCGCCTTCGACTACCTGTCCAAGCCGTTCGACGTGGACGCCATCATGCGGGTGGCGAAGCGGGCGCTGGAGCAGAAGCGGCTGGTGGAGGAGAACCGCACGCTGCGCAAGCAGGTGGAGCGCACGTCGCTGGTGGGCCGCAGCCAGGCGCTGCTGGAGGTCTACAAGCAGGTGGCCCGCGCGGCGACCAGCAACGTGCCGGTGCTGATTACCGGTGAGACGGGCACGGGCAAGGAGATGGTGGCGCGGGCGCTGCACAAGCGCTCGGCGCGCACGTCGGGGCCGTTCATCCCGGTGGACTGCGGCGCCATCACCGAGTCGCTGATGGAGAGCGAGCTGTTCGGCCACGCGAAGGGCAGCTTCACGGGGGCGTCGGGGGCGCGGCGCGGCCTGTTCGAGGAGGCCAGCGGCGGCACGCTGTTCCTGGACGAGATTGGCGACGTGGGCATGAAGGTCCAGTCGCAGCTCTTGCGCGTGCTCCAGGAGGGGGAGATCCGCCGCGTGGGCGAGAGCGTCCCGGTGAAGGTGGACGTGCGGGTGCTGGCGGCGACGAACAAGGACTTGAAGGCGCGGGTGGCGGAGGGGCTGTTCCGCGAGGACCTGCTGTACCGGCTGGACGTGGTGCACCTGCACCTGCCGCCGCTGCGTGAGCGGCGCGAGGACATTCCTGCCTTGGTGGAGCACTTCGCGTCGCTGCACGCGAGGGGTGGGGTGAGGCCGGTGGTGACGGCGGACGCGATGGCGCGGCTCACGGTGTACGACTGGCCGGGCAACGTGCGGCAGTTGGAGAATGTGATGGCGCGGGCGCTCGCGCTGAACGTGACGGGCGTGCTGGGGCCGCCGGACTTCCCGGAGCCCATTGGTGACGCGCCCAAGCGGCTGACGGGGCTCGCCGGAGACCTGCCGAGCCTCGCGGAGCTGTCCAGGCGCTACGCGGCGCACGTGCTCCAGCACGTGGGGGGCAACAAGAGCGAAGCCGCGCGCCTGTTGGGCGTGGACCGCAAGACGCTCTACAAGCTCCTGGAGGCGCCGGAGTCGCCCGAAGGGATTCCGCCCGCGGAAGGGCGGAGCTGATCCGCGGAGGCGGTTTCCGCCGTTCGTGGCAATCGCCGTTCAGGGCGCAAGCCCTGCCCACCCACGCGGTTTCGCGCGCAGGAGATCGCACCTGAGCCGACGTTGAGGATGTCAGCGGGGACCCGTACCGTTGCGGCCCGTATGCGCCGCCGCTGGTTCCCCCTCGGACTCCCCCTGTTGTTCTTCGCGTGCGCTCCGGTGGAGCCCCCCGTGCCCGCCGCGCCGGTGGACGCGGGCACCGTGACGGCACAGGCCCCCGCGCCCGAGGCGGAGGCCGCGCCGACGGAGTCCGCACAGGCGCTCCGCTCCGCATGGCAGGCCACCGCGCCCGAGCCCTCCGATGACGGTGGCGTCACGCATGCAACCGCGCCGGCCCTGTTGGGCGTCATGGAGGATCCGGAGGACGCGGGCAGTGCGCTCTCGCTATCGCTGGAGCCCTCGCTGTCTCAATCCGTCTCCGGCGGCGCGAACAGCGAGGCCCTGCCCGGCGAAGAGGAGCCGCAGGTCATCACCGAGTCCGAGGTCCCCGTGCTGGAGCTGGGGCCGGATGGTGAGCCGTTGATCGACGCGGATGACGACGCCACCGCGACCGATACGGATGCCCTCGCGCAGAATCTCGATGGTGGGAGCGCTCCGGGTTCGCCTGACGTCGCCATGGGCTCTGACCCGAACGCGCCTGTCGCGAACGCGGGGGCCGACACCAACGGTCCGCCCCCGGCAACGCCCATCACGGGCGTCGATGGTGACGAGGACGCGGTCGCTGAAGCACCCCCCGAGGACGTGGACGCGGGCATGGAGCCCTACGCCATCCCGTACGCGCCGGACGCGGGCTCGCTGCGTGTGCGCCGCTCCATCGCTGTTCGCTCCGAGCCCCGGCAGGACTCACCTTCGCTGGGCACCGTGGCCCAGGACATGCGCGTGAAGTGGCAGGGCGCGATGCGCGGGCCGGACTGCGACTGGGTGCAACTGCAACCGCGTGGCTGGGTCTGCGAGCGCTACCTGGAACAGAACTTCCGCGAGCCCCGCGTCCGCCCGCTCCCCCGAGTGGAGGAGGGTTCGCTCACCCCCGGCGTCTATGCGCGCGTGGTGGGCCACCGCGTGCGCGCCTACCCGAGCCTCGCGCTCGCCCGCAGGAAGAAGCAGGGCGTGCTGCTCAAGGGCTCCGTCACCGTGAAGCTCCTGGGCCAGGTGAAGGTCGGCCGGCGCACCTTCTGGCGCACCTCCGACGGTCAGTACTTCGAAGCGCGCGTGCTGCGCGAGCATCGCCCCTCCGACTTCAGCGGCCTGGACGCGGAGGCGCTCGCGTCCCTGCCCATGCCCTTCGGCTGGGCCCAGTCCCGCGCCGCCCCCCGCACCGACGTGGTGGTGCGCAAGGCCCCGGACGCGCGAGCGGAACGAGAGACGACCCTCCCGCCGCGCACGCTCGTCTCCGTGCGAGAGCTGTCCCCCGATGGCCAGTGGGTCCGCATCGCCGAGGACCACTGGGTGGCGCGCGACGACCTGCACGTCGCGTGGTCGCTGGCGTCCCCGTCCATCGTGGAGCCCGGGGCGCGCTGGCTGGACGTGGACCTGGAGGCCCAGACGCTCATCGCCTACGAGGGCGACCGCCCCGTCTACGCCACGCTCATCTCGTCCGGCAAACCCGGCACCGACACGCCAGAAGGGCTCTTCCGCATCTGGGTGAAGTTCGCGGAGGCGGACATGACGGGCAGCATGGGCAAGGCCAGCTACCGCGTGGCCACCGTGCCGTGGACCATGTTCTTCGAGGGCGACTTCGCCCTGCACACCGCCTACTGGCACGACCGCTTCGGTGAACCCGTGAGCCACGGTTGCATCAACCTGGCCCCCAAGGACGCCCGCGCCCTCTACGGCTGGACCACGCCCGAAGTGCCCACCGGCTGGTCCATGGTCCACGCGATGCCGGACGACCCCGGCACCTGGGTGCGCATCCGAGGCCAGGCCCACGAGGCGCCGAAGAAGCGCCGCAAGGGCGCCCCCGTCGTCGCCACCGTCCGCGACCTCTAGCCGCCCAGCACGGACACCGTGACGCGGCGGCGGTGCGGCGACGTGCGGTGCTCCCAGACGTAGACGCCCTGCCACGTGCCCAGGTCCGCCTCGCCGTCCTTCACCGGGATGCTCAGGGACACCTGAGTCAGCACCGTGCGCACGTGCGCGGGCATGTCGTCCGGCCCCTCCGCGTCGTGCTGGAACAGCGGGTCGCCGTCCTTCACCAGCCGGGAGAAGAATGCCTCCAGGTCGCGCTGGACGACGGGGTCCGCGTTCTCGCTGATGATCAGCGACGCGCTGGTATGGTGCAGGAAGAGCGTGCACAGGCCCTCGCGGATGCCCGTGCCCTTCACCGCCTTCCGCACCTCACCGGTGATGTCCACCAGGCCTCGGCCCCGCGTGGACACCGTCAGCTCCTTCGCCTGATACACCCCAAGCCTCCGTCCCGTGGCTCAGCGCCCGTCCAATCGTTTCACGAGGAACGCCGCCAGCTGCTCCAGCTCCTCCGTGATGATGGTGTGCCCACCGTCGAAAGGCAGGAACTCCACCGGCAGCCCCGCGCCCGTCAGCAGGTCGCGCAGGCGCTCGCCTTCCTGGAAGGGCAACACCGGATCCTGCCGGCCGTGTCCCTGGAACACCGGCAGGGACGGACGGCCGCGGACCTTGGGCTCCCACTCCTTGCCGGCGACCAAGGCCCCGGACAGGAGACACAGGCCGGCGGGGCACTCCTCCAGCCGCAGCGCCACGTCCGTGGACATCATCGCGCCCTGGCTGAAGCCTCCCAGCACCACGCGGTTCAGGGGCACCTGGAGCGCCGCCACCACGCTCATCAGCGCCCGGCGCGCGGCGGGCATCCCTGGCGGCACGGCCTGGGAGTACTGCGGCCAGTCCCGTCCCTGGCCCATCAGGATGGCCATGGGGATTTCGAACCACGCGCGGCCCCCGGGCATGCCCAGCGCGTCCAGCGGCAGCAGGGCCTCCGGAAAGACGAACCGCACGCCCTGCGCCAGTCGGGGCGCGGCCATCATCAGCTCGGGCGCCAGCGCCACCAGGTCCGTGCCCGGCGCGCCGAAGCCGTGGCTCAACAGCACCACCAGCTCCGGCGTCGCGCCCTCGGGGAGCGCGTCCACCACGTGGCAGTCCAGCTCTCCCAGCTTCGTGCGCACGTGGCGCGGACGGAGGCTCACGGCTGCGCGTCGCTGATGGTGACGTGCTGGATGACCATGTCCGTGTCCGGCCGGTCCTGCCGGTTGCGCGGCGTGTTGGCGATCTTCTCCACCACGTCATAGCCCTTCACCACCTCACCGAAGATGGTGTGCCGGCCCTTGAGGAACTGCGGCGTGGACGTGGTGATGAAGAACTGGCTGCCGTTGGTGCCCGGGCCCGCGTTGGCCATGGCCAGCTGGCCCTTCTTGTCGAAGTCCCGGTTGCTCTTGAACTCGTCCTCGAAGCGGTAGCCCGGGTCGCCCCGGCCGGTGCCCGTGGGGTCGCCGCCCTGAATCATGAAGTCGGGGATGACGCGGTGGAAGATGACGCCGTCGTAGAGCGGCTTGCCCTCCACGCGCTCACCCGTCTTGGGGTTGATCCACGCCTGCTCGCCGGACGCCAGACCCACGAAGTTCGCCACCGTCTTGGGCGCGTCCTTGGAGAAGAGCTTGAGCACGATGGTGCCCTGGTTCGTCTCCATGGTGGCCCAGAGGTCCTGGCCCTCCAGCGCCTTCTTCTGGAAGCCCTTCGCGGAGGCCACGTCCGTCTGCAGGCTCACCGTGCGGGTAGCCGCCGCGGAGTTGGAGGGGGATGCGGCGGGGGCCTTCGCGGCGGGCGGCTGCTCCTTGTCCTTGGAGCACGCGGTCAGGGCGAGGCAGAGGAGTCCAGCGGTCAGGAATCGGGTGCGCATGGGGCGCGCATCCTAGCGGCTTTCGACCGGGCTCCAGCGTGTTAAAGAGGGTCTCTACTCCCGGAGGTTTCCCCTGTGACAACCGGACAGGAATGGCTGGTTGACGCGAGCGGCTGCGCGCCGGAGCGGCTCAAGGACGCGGCCGCGCTGGCGGCACTCTTCGAGGAGCTGGTCGTCCTGATGGACCTGAAGGTCGTGGGCCAGCCGCAGTGGCACGTCTTCCCGGAGCCCGGCGGCGTCACCGGCCTGGCGCTCCTGGCCGAAAGCCACCTGGCCATCCACACCTTCCCGGAGCATGGCTTCGCCGCGCTCAACGTCTACTGCTGCCGCACCCGCGCGCGTCCGGACTTCGACGCGCTGGCGGCGAAGCATCTGGGCGCCACGTCGTGCCGCGTGCGCGAGCTGTCGAGAGGGGTGGAGGCGTGACGCAGGGGGCGTGTCCGTCGTGTGGCGCGAGCGTGGAGTTCTCCGCCGGGTCGGCGCAGGTCGTGGTGTGCGGCCACTGCCAGACGATGGTGGCCCGCGTGGGCGCGGAGCTGGAGGACCACGGCAAGGTGGCCCGCATCGTGGAGACGGCCTCTCCGCTGCGCCTGGGGCTGGAGGGCCGCGTCAACGGCACCTCGTATCAAATCGTCGGGCACCTCCAGAAGGACCACGGCGCCGGCCCCTGGGACGAGTGGTACGTGGAGATGTCCGACGGCCGCACCGGCTGGCTCAGCGAGTCCGAGGGCGCCTTCCACCTGCTCTCCGACGCGGGCGTGGAGGAGGGCATCGAGCTGGAGCAGCTCCACCCTGGAGACCGGCTGCGCCTGCGCAACCGCCCGCTGGTGGTGGAGGAGCGCGGCCACGGACGCGTCGTCGCCGCGGAAGGCCAGCTCCCCAGCGACGTGGATCCGGAAGCGGACAGCTACTACGTGGACGCCACCGGCCCGCGCGGCCTGTTCGTCACGCTGGACTTCGGCACGCGCGACCGCGACCCGGAGGTCTTCCTGGGGCAGCGGCTGGAGCTCACGCAGCTGGGCATCCCCGCGGGCGAGCTGCGCCCTCGCGTGCGCAAGGTCCAGCTCCAGCAGGCGCGCTGCACCAACTGCAACGGCCCGCTGGAGCTGCGAGCGCCGGACCAGACGCTGCGCGTGGCGTGCCCGTACTGCGGCGCGCTGATGAGCGTGGCGCAGGGCAAGCTGGCCTTCCTCAAGCTGCTCCAGAAGCCGGAGCTGCCGGCCGCCATCCAACTGGGGCAGAAGGGCACGCTCGACGGCACGGAGTGGATCTGCATCGGCTACCAGGAGCGCTCGTGCGTGGTGGAGGGCACTCGCTACCCGTGGATGGAGTACCTGCTCTATCACCCGGCGCGCGGCTTCACCTGGCTGATGGAGTCCAACGGCCACTGGGTGTTCCTCACGCCCCTCGCGGCCGGTGACGCGAACGTCGTGCCGCAGGTGTCCGCGCACCACGGGGGCCGCCGCTACAAGGCCTTCCAGTCCGTCACCGCCGTCACCGACGCGGTGGTGGGCGAGTTCTACTGGAAGGTCTTCCAGGGCGAGAAGGCGCGCGCCACGGAGTACGTCGCGCCGCCGTACTCGGTGAACGAGGACGCCACCGACAACGAAGTCTCGTACACGCATGGCGAGTACCTCTCCCCGGAGACGGTGCGCGACGCGTTCAAGCTGAAGGAGCCGCTGCCCACGCCCCGGGGCATCGCGCCCAGCCAGCCCAACCTGCGCCGCGAGTCGATGATGCGGACGCTGCGCTGGTCCGCGGTATGGCTCCTGGGCCTGTTCGTCCTGGCGGGCGTGCTCCACGCGCGCGCGCTCAACGCGCGGGTGCTGGACCTGCATGTGACGCTGCCCCGGACCGCGACCCCCGGCTCCCACGACGCCATGCACTTCAGCGAGCCCTTCGAGCTTCAGCGGGCCGGCAACATGCGGGCGCAGATCCAAATGTCGCAGTCGCTCAACAACGCCTGGGTGGGCGTGCAGGGCGACCTGGTGAACCAGGACACGCAGGACGTGGTGAGCTTCTACGAAGAGGTGAGCTACTACCACGGGCGCGACAGCGACGGCTCCTGGAGCGAGGGCGGCCAGAGCGGCAGCGTGTTCCTGTCGTCGCTGCCCAAGGGGACGTACGTGCTGCGGACGACCACGTCGTTCGACCCGGCACTGAAGCTCACGGGGCCCCAGTTGGGGCCCGTCGTCAGCTACCAGGTGGTGCTCACGCACGACACGCCCAACGAGAGCTGGTTCATCATCGCGCTGGTGCTGCTGCTGGTGATTCCGGCGCTGTCGTTCTTCGGCGCCAACAGCTTCGAGACCGAGCGGTGGAAGGAAAGCAACCTGTAGCGGGCAGGGAGGTGGACGATGAGGTTCCTGGGCGGACTGGTGCTCGTGGCGTACGCGTGGGCCACCTATACGGGTTGGGCCCCATTCAGTGACGAGGAGCGCGGGCGGGTGACCGGCGACGTGAAGCGCGGTCCCGGCGGCGTGCTGCTGTGGACCGGTGGATTCATGGGAGGCAAGTGATGCTGTTGCTCGGAGTGGTGGTCACCCTGCAGGGAGTGCTGGCGAGCGTCATCTATTCGCTCATCGGCCTGGTGGTGTTCGTGGCCGGCTTCTACGTCATCCGCCTCATCCTGCCGTACGACGTGCACAAGGAAATCGAGGTCGACCAGAACACCGCGCTGGGCATCGTCATCGGCTCGTTCATCCTGGGTCTGGCCATCATCATCGCGGCGGCCATCAGCGGCTGAAACACGTGACGCTTTGAACAAGACGCTGCTCTTCCTCACCGTCCTCGTCATCGCGACGTGCGGGCTCATCTACGAGCTCATCGTCGGGACGCTCGCCAGCTATCTGCTGGGGGACAGCATCACCCAGTTCTCCACTGTCATCGGCGGCTACCTCTTCGCCATGGGCATTGGCAGCTACCTGTCGCGCTTCGTGGAGCGCGGGGTGGCCCAGCGCTTCGTGGAGATAGAGCTGGCCGTGGCCCTGTTCGGCGGGCTGTGCGCGCCGATGCTGTTCCTCACCTTCACGCTCACCAGCGTGTTCCCCGTGGTGCTGTACGGCACCGTGCTGCTCATCGGCACGCTGGTGGGGCTGGAGATTCCCCTCCTGCTGCGCATCCTGCAGGACCAGCTCAAGTTCAAGGACCTGGTCAGCCAGGTGCTGACGTTCGACTACCTGGGCGCGCTCGCGGCCAGCGTGGCCTTCCCGCTGCTGCTGGTGCCGAAGCTGGGACTGGTGCGCACGTCGCTGCTCTTCGGCCTGCTCAACGCGGGCGTGGGGCTGTGGAGCACGTGGCTGCTGGCGCCCGTGCTGGCCAACCCCGTGCGCCTGCGCATCAAGGCGGTGGCGCTGTGCGCGGGGCTGCTCGTGTGCTTCGCGATGGGGGACCGGCTCACCACGTTCTACGAGGACCAGCTCTACGCGGATGACGTCGTCCACGCCACGAGCTCCCCCTACCAGCGCATCATCGTCACGCGCGGCAAGCGGGGCTTCTCGCTGTTCCTCAACGGCAACCTCCAGTTCGCCAGCATCGACGAGTACCGCTACCACGAGTCCCTGGTGCACCCGGCCATGGTGCGCGCGCAGAAGGTGGAGCACGTGCTCATCCTGGGTGGCGGGGACGGGCTCGCGGCGCGCGAGGTGCTGAGGTATCCGGACGTGAAGTCCGTCACGCTGGTGGACCTGGACCCCGCCATCACCGGGCTCGCCACGAACTACCCGGAGCTGGCGGCGCTCAACCACCACGCCATGACGCACCCGAAGATGCGCGTCATCAACACGGACGCCATGCAGTTCCTGACCGAAGGCGCCAACGCCTGGGACGTCGTCATCGTGGACTTCCCGGACCCCAACAACTTCGCGCTGGGGAAGCTGTACACGACGGGCTTCTACAAGATTCTGAAGAGGCGCCTGGCGCCGGGCGGCGTGGCGGTCATCCAGAGCACCAGTCCGCTGTTCGCGCGGCGCTCGTTCTGGTGCGTGGAGACCACGCTGAAGGCGGCGGGCTTCTGGACGCAGCCGTACCACGCGCTGGTGCCGTCGTTCGGTGAATGGGGCTACGTGATGGTGGCGCAGGAGCCGGCCAGCCGCCACCGCCCGCTGCCGGAGGGATTGGCGTTCCTGGACGAGGACACGCTGGAGGGGCTCACGCGCTTCTCTCCAGACATGGCCCCGCTGCCGGCGGAGGTGAACCGGCTGAACAACCAGGTGCTGGTGCACTACTACGAAGAGGAGTGGCGCAGGTGGAACTGACGCGGCGCGAGCTGGTGGCCGCGTTCCTGGGCGCCTCCGTGGCGAGCGCCTGTACGCGGCAGGCCGCTCGTGCGCCGGTGCCGGGCGCCATCGTGGACCGGGCGGTGGACACCGGCCACAAGTTGCGCACAGGGCTGCTTCCGCGCGCGCAGGACTTCGAACCGGTGGGCGTGTTGATTGTCGGCGCGGGCGCGGCCGGGCTGTCCGCCGCGTGGCGCCTGTCCGCCGCGGGCGTGAAGGACCTGCGTGTGGTGGAACTGGAGGCGGAGGCTGGGGGCACGTCGCGTTCCGGCCGCAACGCCGTGTCCGCGTTCCCTTGGGGCGCGCACTACCTGCCGTCCCCCCTGGAGGACAAAGGGCCGGTGATGCGCCTGCTGCGGGAGATGGACGCCGTCACCGGCGTGGACGCGGACGGGCACCCGTCGTTCGCGGAGGAGCTGCTCATCCAGGAGCCCGACGAGCGCGTCTTCTTCAAGGGCCACTGGTACGAAGGGCTGTACCTGCGCGCGGGCGCGAGCCCCGAGGACCTGGCGGAGCTGGAGCGCTTCGACACGAAGATGAATGCCTTCGCCGCCGCGCGCGACGCGAAGGGGCGCAAGGCGTTCGCGGTGCCGGTGGCGCTCTCCAGCGACGACGCGGAGTGGACCGCGCTGGACGCGCTGAGCATGGCGCGGTGGATGGAGGCGGAGGGCTTCCGCTCGCCCCGGCTGAAGTGGTTCGTGGACTACGCGTGCCGCGACGACTACGGCACCACCTCCGAGCATGTCTCCGCCTGGGCGGGCATCTGGTACTTCGCCGCGCGGCAGAACGGGAAGGGTGAGCGCAGCGACGGCTTCCTGTCCTGGCCCGAGGGCAATGGCCGGCTGGTGAAGCAGCTGATGTCGTCGCTGGGCCCGCGCCAGTTGGAGACGCAGGTGCTGGTGCACACGGTGGAGCCGGGAGAGGACGGCTGCCGCGTGCATGCGCTGGATGCTCGCACCGGGGCGCCCCGGGCCTTCCATGCCCGGCAGGTGGTGCTGGCGTGCCCGCGCTTCGTCGCCGCGCACGTGGTGGCGCCCTGGCGCGAGGCTCGCCCCGCGTGGATGGACGCCTTCGTCTACAGCCCGTGGGTGGTGGCGAACCTGACGGTGTCCGCGCCACCGGCGTCGCGGGGCTTCCCGCTGGCCTGGGACAACGTCTTCTACGAGAGCCGGAGCCTGGGCTACGTGGTGGCCACGCACCAGTCGCTGCGCCAGGACGCGCGCGGGCCCACGGTGCTCACCTGGTACCTGCCCATGGCCGGCGCGGACGTGAAGGCGGAGCGCAATCAGGCCCTCTCCGCGACGTACGGGGACTGGGAGGCGCTGGTGATGGCGGACCTGTTGCCGGCGCACCCCGGGGTGGGCGCGCTCGCGCAGCGGCTGGAGGTGCAGCGCTGGGGCCACGCCATGGTGCGGCCCCAGCCGGGCTTCATTTGGGGCGAAGCTCGCCGCGCCGCGCAACAGAGCCTGGGGCGGCACCTGCACTTCGCGCACACGGACCTGGGCGGCATGGCCCTCTTCGAGGAGGCCAACTGGTTCGGCGTGCAGGCCGCGGAGCGGGCCCTGTCGGGAATGGGGCTCAAGAGCGCCAGTTGGTTGTAGCCATCCGAAGCGGGAGGGAAGGGCACATGAAGGACAGTCGCTTCAGCCGGGCGGAGTTCCTCGGACTCACCAGCCTGCTCGCGGGCTCCACGCTGTTCCCGGGACGGAGCGAGGCGGCTCCGGACGGGGGCACGCCGTCCCTGCGCACCGTCAAGTCGCCGGGGCTCAAGAGCGTCCCCGCGGCGGAGGCGGCCCCCAAGCCCGGCTCGCCGGCGGTCTCGGCGGCCGAGTACGAACAGCTGCGCAAGGGCTGCACCGCGTCGCTGCCGGTGAGCTCCACGTCCGACGACGGCGCGGAGTACGTGCGCATTGGCGAGTGGATGCAGCGCCAGAAGCTGTCCAGTGACTTCTACGGCAACGGCGACTTCGTGCAGGCCTTCGAGAAGAAGCTCGCGGACCTGCTGGGCTTCGAGGACGCGTGTTTCATGCCCACGGGCACCATGGCGCAGCTCATCGCGCTGCGCATCTACGCGGACTCGAGCAACGTGCGCACGGTGGGCGTGCACCCGTCGTCGCACCACGTGCTTCATGAGGACGACGCCTACTCCGTGCTGCACCAGCTGCGCACGGTGAACCTGGGCCCGTGGACGCGGCCGCTGCTGGCGGAGGACGTGGCGAAGTCCCCCGACACGCTGGGAAGCGTCAGCGTGGAGCTGCCGGTGCGCTGGCTGGGCGGGCAGCTCCAGACGTGGGAGCAGCTCCAGGAGCTCAAGCGCACCTGCCGCGACAAGAAGGTGAAGCTGCACATGGACGGCGCGCGGCTGTGGGAGAGCCAGCCCTTCTATGGCCGCTCCTACGCGGACATCTGCAAGGGCTTCGACTCCGTCTACGTGTCCTTCTACAAGATGGTGGGCGGCATCGGCGGCGCGATGCTGGTGGGCAACCGCGACTTCATCAAGGTGTCGCGCGTGTGGCGCCACCGGCACGGCGGCAACCTGTTCCACCTGGCCCCGCTGGTGGCCTCCGCCGCCATGCGCTTCGACGCGGCGCTGGCCGCCATCCCCGGCTACGTGAAGCGGGCGAAGGCCATCACCACGCTCATCGCGGCGGACTCGCGCGTCACCGTGCTGCCGCAGCCCGTGCAGACGAACATGTTCCACGTGTTCCTGCGCGGCTCACCCCAGGCCTACGTCAAGCAGCGCGACCGCATCGCGCGCGAGGACCGCGTCTGGGTGGCGGGGGGCTTCGGACAGACGCGCGTGCCCGGCGTCGTGTCCACGGAGCTGCAGGTGAGCGAGGGGCTGGGCTCCATCAGCGACGCCGACGCGGCCCGCGCCTTCCTGCGCCTGCTGGAGGCGGCCTGAAACGTCGGCCGCCTGCCCTGACGTCGGGTGTCAATGTCAGACACCCGACGTGTGAAACACAGCCGAGGCCGTGCGTCAGGCCGCCTTCTTGACGCTGTACTGGGGCTCCTGCTCCTGCGCCTTCAGGAAGAACTCCGAGTCCAGCAGCATCACGATGCGGCCCTTGTCGTCGTGGAACGCGATGGGGCCGTGCGCGGTGAAGTGGATGAGCGACTCCTCCAGCGCGGTGGTGGACGGGTGCTCGGCGCCCAGCGGCTCGAACTCGTAGTCGCCCGCGCGGGTGATGCCCAGGCGGTCCTGCGTCGAGCCAGAGAGGATGAAGATCTCCGCCGGGCCCAGGTGCTTGTGCGGCGCGAAGACGGCGCCCTTCTCCATCTTCAGGATGGCGCTCCACACGCCCGTCTCCGCGCTCACGCGCAGCAGGCGGTAGGACGTTCCAGGACCGAGCGGCTTCCACTCGAGGTCGGCGGTGTGAACCAGTCCATTCATCATCGACATTCCGGACATGAAAGCCTCCACGGTCGGCCCTGCGTCTGTGTGTCTTCAGCCATGATAACGCCCAGGAAGGAAAACCTTGCAAGTTAGTCTCACGTGTCAGGTTGTTGTCTTTGAGCCACCCCTTTGTCTCAGGAAGATTCCACGGCGGCTGTCCGCCAGCGCCGCTGTCAGCCGCATTTTCTGATCAGGCAGAAAGCATCCGGTGGCTGCGGACCCATGTGGAAAACCGCATGGGCGGGCGGGCTCCACGGAGGTTGTGTGAGGCGGCCGCTCACTCCGTCCGGGTCGCGGTCGTGAGGGACGTGGCTCACCGGCCGCGATTGAGACGGGCCTGCGCCAGCCGGTGGAACGAGCGCGAGTCGGACGTGTCGTCGCGGGGAACCGCGCGATAGAGCGCTCGGGCCGCTTCTGTCAGCCCGAAGGACTCCGCGAGCCGGGCCTTCACGTAGACGAGGCCCGCGTCCGCCGGTGTGTCCGCGCCGCCCAGGTCCATGGCGTCGTCCACCAGCTTCCGGGCCTCCACCAGCTTGCCGGACTCCACCAGCAGCGCGGCGAGCAGGGCGGTGGGCGTCGTGTCTCCTTCCGCGCCCAGGCGCACGGCCTTCTGGGCCCACGCGATGTCCTCGGGCCTCACCCGGCCGCGGTGCAGCGCGGCCCAGGCCAGGGTCCGGTACGCGTCCGCCCCCGCGCCGCCCAGGTCCATCAGCTCACGCGTGGCTTCGTCCAGCCTCGCCCAGTCGCCCAGGTTCAGGGAGGCCAGCATCAGCGACTCGAAGCCCAGGCTGTCCGTGTGCAGCAGCCCGAGCCGGCTGTCGGACACCTGGCGCAGCTCCGCCCACCGGCCGCGCTCCGAGAGCATCTCGCGCTTGAGCCAGAAGGCATCCGCGGACTGCGGCACGTCCGAGCGCACCTCGTCCAGGATGACCTCGGCGTTCGGGCTCTGGCCGCTCGCCCGCATGGCCACCGCCAGCGCCATCATCAGCCGGTGCCGCTCCTCGCCCGATGCGTACTGCGCCTGGGCCCGCAGCGCGGCGAGGACTCGCGCGTCCCCCGTGCTCGCGCCCAGGTAGGCGCAGGCGGCGCGCAGGTGCGTCACGCCCTCCGCGCCGGAGAAGCCCCGCAGCGTGTTCGCGAAGGAGGCCAGCGGGGCCAGGCCCGACGGCTCCACCGCGCGGGTGTCCGCCACGGCCCACTCAATCCACACCAGGGCCTGCTTGAGCTTGCCGGCATCCAGCCACCGCAGCGCCTCCGCTCCCAGCGGGCGCGGATCCGTCACCGAGCCCAGCAGGCGCAGCTGGTTGCTCTCATTCACGATGTACCAGGCGTCCTCGTACACCTGCGCGCCCAGCAGGAACTTCAGCCGCACCCGGTAGCCGATCTTCTCCTGGCCCTCCACCTTGAGGTCGAGCGCGGCCACCGCGAGGTCCGCCATGGAGGACTCGCCCACGGTGTCCAGGGAGGTCCGCGCGAAGCGCGTGGCCTGGGCCTGGAGCAGCTCCAGCTTGCGGTCCAGCGTGCTGTCCTCGCGGTCGCGGTTGGACAGCAGGGGGCGGATGGTGGCCTTGAACTCCTTCGCGTCGCGCGCCGTCCAGGCCGCCTTGACGATGCGGCGCACCAGCGCCTCCGGCCCCTTCTCCTCCTTCGTGTTCTTGCCGTCGCGGGCGTTCTTCGCCAGCTCCAGCTGGAACTGGCGGTCCGGATCGTAGGCGCCCTTGAGCGCCGCCTCGAAGAGCTTCACCGCGTCGCCCGCCCGGCCCCGCGTGAGCAGGTGGTTGCCCGCGAGCGCCAGCGCCTGACGGCGCTCATCCGGCCCCTCGAACTCGAGGTCCGCCGCCGCGATGGCCTCCGGGATGCCCTGGCGTTCCGCCGTGATCATCACCAGCACCTTCGTCCGCAGGTCGGAGGGCGCGGCCTTGCGCGCGGCCTCCAGCGCCTCTGCGGTGGCGCCCGAGCGGAACAGGGCCGCGATGAGCCGGTCGTCCACGTCCTGGGCGTGCAGGTCATCGCGCAGGTGGCGCCAGGTGGCCACCGCCTCGGTGAGAGGCGCGCCCCGGCCGAAGTGCTCGCCCTCGCGGTTGTGCTCCAGCAGGTCCGCCAGGAGCGCGTTCGCGGCGATGTTGTCCGGCTCCAGCGCGATGGCCTTGCGGCATGCCGCCACCGCGCCCTCCAGGTCCGCGCCCGGCCGCAGCCGCTGGCCCTGCGGATCATGCTGAAGGACCCACGCGAGCACGTGGTGGACCAGCGGCGAGGACGGCCGCTGCTCCACGGCCCGGCGTGCCTCGCTGCGGGCCTGCTCGCCAAAGCCCAACCGCAAGAGCGTGCCGGCGTAGCGAGCGCGCACCTGCGCCGAATCCGCGCGCGACGTGAGCCGCTTCTCGTAGAGGTCCAGGCCGTCCTTCACCCGTCCCGCCTCCACCAGCCGGGCGCCCCGGTCCTCGAACTCCACCGCCAGCGGTGCCCGGTGCGCGAACGTGGCCAGCGCCGTGCGGAAGGCCGTCACCTCGTCCGGGGTGTAGCGGCGCTTCACGGTGTCGAAGCGGAAGGTGGCGGTGAGGCCGCCGTCGGACTCGCGCGTGTAACCCAGCACGAGCGTGGCGGGCCCCAGGGACAGCGTCTCGTCGCGAGGGACGGTCCGCACGCCGAAGCCCTGGGGTGGGCGCAGGCGGTAGCGCACCTCCGCGCGGTAGGCCACCGGGAGCACCAGGTCCGCCTTGCGCTTCGCGGGCAGGGCGGGCTTGCGGCCCAGTTCGTCCGGCAGCAGCTCCCGCACGTCGTCCAGGGAGTCCGGCAGCCAGGCCAGGGGCGAGTCGAGCCGCAGGGGGACGCGCGCGCTGCGCCAGCCCGTGGTGGCGAAGCGCGCGGACGCCACGTCCAGCTCCAGCCGGAAGGGGCCGGTGCCCTCCTCCAGCGACGTGTGCTTCATGCCCTCCAGGGTGCCCTGGTACTGCGCGGTGGCGAGCGCCTCCAGGTTGCGGCGCAGGTCGTCCGGGCGCACCGCGCGCAGCATGCGGCGGTACTGCACCGCCAGCGAGCCCGACAGCTCGCGCGTCTCCTTCACGCGGGCCGGGCCCTCGTCGGACAGCTCCACGGTGCGGGTGAAGAGTGCGGTGTTCGCCGAAGGGGGCGCCTCGTCGATGACGGTGAGCCCCTGGGTGTCCTGCGCGGCCACCAGCGCGTGGCGCCCCTGTAGCTCCGGGGCGAGCATCCCGGCCTCCGCGCCTGGATCCGTGGGGTCGATCCAAAGGGCGGGCGTGCCGGGGACGTGGACGATGGCGTGATTGAAGAAGCCCATGCCCGGAAGCTCCGGCACGTCCTCGCGCCCGGAGCGCACCAGCGCCACGTGGGCGGGGATGCCCGCGCCGCGCAGCAGGCCCACGAGCAGCGTGGACATCTCCTTGCAGTCTCCGTACTGGCGCGCGAGCACCTGCTTCGGCGGCGCGGGAACGATGGCGGCGGCGCCGAACTCCAGGCCCGTGTAGCGCACCGACTCCCGCACCTCCTCCAGCAGCCGCTGCGCCACGACGCGGCGGTCCTTGGAGCCCTTCGCGAGCGCGCGGGCCCGGCCCTGGAGCGACGCGCCGTCCAGCTGCTGCTCCACGATGGCGTCATAGGCCCGGGCCACCTCGTTCCAGGAGCGGCCCGTGGAGAAGGCCACGTGCGGCTGGAAGGCCTGGGCCGCGGGCAGGTCCGCCTCCAGCGCCGTCACGGCGGCGTAGGGGCCGCCCTCGAAGCTCAGCCGCTTGCGGTCGGACTGGTGCTGCGGCAGCGGCTCCAGCGGCAGCCCCTGGACGCGCAGCGCGAGCTGGGTGCTGGGGGCCACGTCGATGGCCAGGCGCACCTTGCGCACGGGCACGGGGCTGGTGAAGTAGAAGTGAGTGACGACGCCCGCGTCGAAGAACGCCTGCGTCTCCTCCACCACCGACTCCATCTCCACGATGCTGCCGGGCCGCAGCGAGGGCAGCGGTGCGCGCAACGCGCGGGTGTCGCTGTAGACGTCCGGCGCCGAGTCCTCCACGGGCGCGTCGTGCAGCGTCCCTTCATCCAGCGGGTGCTCCTTCCCATCCGGCGTGATGACGCGGGCGCGGAGGACGGGGCGCTGCTGGCGCCAGGGGGACCACTCGGCGCGGGCCTCGGCCCACTGGCGCACGCCCGCGGCGGTGAGGATGCGGAAGACGTTGCGGTGGGTGGTGCGCCAGCGGTGGGGCCCCAGCTCCTGGTAGTTGCCTTCCCGCAGCAGCACCTCCACGTCACCGCCCCCGGCGGGCGCGGGCAGCTTCGCGGCGCTGGCGGCCATGGCGGAGGCGGACGCAGTGAAGGCCGGCCCTTCCCAGGGCAAGGCACGCTCGGCGCCCAGGGCGGGAAGCGCGGCGAGGAGCAGGCAGAGCAGCGGGGCGGACGTCGCGTTCCGGTGGGCCGGAACCGGTGAGGCATTGCGCATGGGCGTGGGAGCGCGCCCTTCCAGACGGGAACCGGCGGAGAGGGAGACGCGCGGCGCAAAGCCTAACGAATCACCCGTGCGGAATGACACGCACGCGCCGTCATGGCCGCGAGCGGTTTGCGCCTCAATGACTGCTCAGATGCAAGGGATTGGATGAATACCGTGTAAATCAGGTGGGTGCGTCAGGACCGGGGAGGACCGGAAGAGTGCGCTAATCTCCCGGTCCCGATGCCCCGTCTCCTCTCGCCCGCGCAGGCCTGGCTGTTTGGCCGTGGCGTGGACCTCACCGTGTTCGCCGGCAGCGCGCTCGTGTCCGTGGCCTTCGTGCTGGCCGCTCCGTGGCTGGGCGCGGTGGGGGACACGCCCGCTTGGGCGTGGCTCCTGTTCGTGGTGGGCGTGGACGTGGCGCACGTCTGGTCCACGCTGTTCCGCACGTACCTGGACGGTGAAGAGGTATCGAGCCGCCCGGGGCTCTACGTGGGCGCGCCGCTCGCCGCGTACACGGCGGGCGTCTTCGCGTACATGGTGTCTCCCGGCGCGTTCTGGAGCTTGTTCGCGTACGTGGCGCTGTTCCACTTCATCCGCCAGCAGTACGGCTGGGTGGCGCTCTACGACCGCAAGGCGCGTGCGTCCGCCTTCGAGCGGCGCCTGGACGCCGCGGCCGTCTACGCCGCCACGCTGGGCCCCGTCGTGTGGTGGCACGCGAACCTGCCCCGCGCCTTCTGGTGGTTCGTGGAGAACGACTTCCTCTCCGGCCTCCCGCGGTGGATGGGCACCGCGGCGCTGGGCGCGCACGCGGCGGTGCTCACGCTGTGGGCCGGCTTCCAGGTCCTGCGCATCGCGCGGGGCGAGGGCGTGCAGGCCGGCAAGGTGCTGCTGGTGGTGGCCACATGGGTGGCGTGGTTCGGCGGCATCGTGCTGGCGCGGGACGACTTCGCGTTCACGGTGATGAACGTGGTGCTGCACGGCGTGCCGTACTTCGCGCTGCTGTTCCGCTATGCACGCGGACGCCACGCGGAAGGGGGCTTCGGCGAATGGGGCGTGCTCCTGCGTGCGGGGCTGCCGGGCTTCCTGCTGTTCCTCGCGGGACTTGCGCTGCTGGAGGAGGGGCTGTGGGACGTGCTGGTGTGGCACGACCGTCCGGTGTTGTTCGGCGACAGTGGCCCCGTCCTGGAGGCGGATGTGCTGGCGCTCGTGGTGCCGCTGCTTGCGCTGCCGCAAGCCACGCACTACGTGCTGGACGCCTTCATCTGGAAGGCTGGCAGGGAGCCCGCGCTGCTGGTCCGGCTCGGCTGGGCACGAGCGGGCCCGGGGCCCTCAAACGTCGGCCAGGCGCACAAGGTGGTAGCCATTCCCGGAAGGGGTGAATAGAGCTAGTGGGTCTATGGCTCGACTCCTGCTCGTCTCGAACCGTCTTCCCGTCACCGTCAAGACGGAGAAGGATTCCGTCTCCGTGGTGCGCAGCGCCGGGGGGCTCGCCACCGGCCTCAGCCGCCCGCACGAGCGCTCCGGGGGCATGTGGATCGGCTGGCCCGGGGATGTCTCCCGCCTGACGGACGCCCAGCGCGCGCAGGTGGAGAAGCAGCTGGCGGACCTGCGCTGCGTGCCGCTGTACCTGTCCGCCAGCGAGGTCAGCCGCTTCTACGAGGGCTACTCCAACCGGGTGCTCTGGCCGCTGTGCCACTACATGCTGGACCGCGTCCCCCGGCAGGACCGGGACTGGGACGCCTACCGCAAGGCGAACGAGCGCTTCGCCGACCTGGCCGCGAAGCACTACCAGCCGGGCGACACCATCTGGGTGCACGACTACCAGCTCATGCTGGTGCCCGGGATGTTGCGCCAGCGCCTGCCGCAGGCGCGCATCGGCTACTTCCACCACATCCCGTTCCCATCGTCTGAAATCTTCAGCACGCTGCCCCGGCGCGGAGAGCTGCTCAAGGGCCTGCTGGGCGCGGACCTCATCGGCTTCCACGCGGTGAGCTACGTGCGGCACTTCTCCGGCACGCTGCTGCGGCACCTGGGGTTGGACACGGACATCGACCGCGTCCTCTTCCAGGGGCGCGAGGTGCGCGTGGGCGCCTTCCCCATGGGCATCGACGCCACCGCCTTCGAGACGCTGGCGCGCGAGCCCGCGGTGCTGGACGAGGTGAAGACGCTCCAGGAGCGCGCCCGCGGCGAGCGGCTGCTCGTGGGCATCGACCGGCTGGACTACACCAAGGGCATTCCCCGGCGCCTGCTCGCGGTGCAGCGCGTGCTGGAGCGCCAGCCGTCCCTGCGCGGGCGCCTGCGCTTCATCCAGGTGGCCGTGCCCAGCCGCACGCAGGTGCAGGCGTATGCCGAGTACCGCGAGACGGTGGACGAAATCGTGGGCCGCATCAACGGCCTCTACGGCACCGTGCACAGCACGCCCGTGCACTACCTCTACCGCTCGCTCAACGAGAAGCAGCTGGTGAGCCTCTATCGCGGCGCGGACGTGATGCTGGTGACGCCCGTGCGCGACGGCATGAACCTGGTGGCCAAGGAGTTCTGCGCGGCCCGGCCGGACGAGGACGGCGTGCTGGTGCTCAGCGAGTTCGCGGGCGCGGCGTCGGAGATGCGCGACGCGCTGCTGGTGAACCCCTACGACGTGGAGGGCATGGCGGACGCCATCGAGCAGGCGCTGGAGATGCCCGGCCCCGAGCGCCAGGCGCGCATGCGCTCCCTGCGCGCGGGCGTGAAGACGCGGGATGTGCACTGGTGGGTGGCCAGCTTCCTGGACCGGCTCCAGGGGCTTGCTTCCGTGGAGGAGAAGCCGCCGCTGCCGGACGGCATGCTCGCCGTGGACAAGCTGAAGGGTCCGGGCCGCAAGGTGCTCTTCCTGGACTACGACGGCACGCTCGTGGGCTTCGCCTCATTGCCGGAGCTGGCCGCGCCGGACCCGGAGTTGATGACGCTGCTGAAGGAGCTGTGCGCCCGGCCGGACCTGTCCGTGCACATCGTGAGCGGCCGCCCGCGCGACACGCTGGACGCGTGGTTCGGCGAGCTGCCCGTGGGGCTGCACGCGGAGCACGGCCTGTGGTCGCGCATGCGGCGGGGGCAGCCGTGGCAGGCGCTGCCGGGCGTGTCCTTCGAGTGGAAGCCGAAGGTGAAGCCCGTGCTGGACGCGTTCGCGGCGCGGGTGACGGGCTCGTTCGTGGAGGAGAAGACGGCGTCGCTCGCGTGGCACTACCGCAAGGTGGACGCGGAGTTCGGCGCGCTCCAGGCGCGTGAGCTGCGCCTGCTGCTCTTCGAGAAGTTCTCCCAGGAGCCCATGCACATCCTGCCCGGCGACCGGGTGGTGGAGGTGCGGCCCCGGGGCGTCAACAAGGGCCGCGTGGTGCCGGAGGTGCTGAAGGAGGAGTCGCCGGACGTGCGCGTGGTGGCCATGGGCGACGACGTCACCGACGAGGACCTGTTCGCCGCGGTGCCCCCGGGCAGCATCACCGTGCACGCGGGCAACAAGCACACGCGCGCGGCGTACCGCGTGGAGGGGCCGCCGGAGGTGCGGCGGTTCCTGAAGGCGCTGCTCTGGAAGTAGCCGCGGGGCGCCCCGTGGGCTTCAGAGGTTGAAGCCCACGTTGCCCACGGAGATGCTGGGTCCGAAGATGAAGGACCACTTGCTGGAGGGCACCACGGTGTCGGTGGTGGGGTCTCCGTTGGTGCGCCGGGTGATGTCGCCCCGGAACTCGCGGGCAATCCACGCCTGCGCGCCCACCGCCGCGCCCGGGCCGATGGGGACTCGCAGGCCCAGGCCCAGCACGGCCGCCAGCGTGGGCGGGAACTGGATGTCCCCGGACTGCGGCACCAGGCCCAGGCCCATCAGGCCCATCTCGATGCCCAGCAGGCGCTCCTGGCCCTCGTTGTTGAGCAGCGCCAGTCGCGACAGCACGCCGAAGTTGATGGCCAGCTGTCCCGTGGGCTGCGTCGCGCGGTAGAGGCCCGCGGGGATGGTGGCCATGGTGTAGAGGCGGAACATGCCGCCGCGCACGATGGCGGTCCACTGCGCGGACGGCAGGCCCGTGCGGTCCACCGTGGAGAGGGCGTAGCGGGACTCGTCCGCGACGTGCGCCACCTGCACGAGGATGCGGTCGTACTGGCCCAGGTTGCCCTGCACGGGGATGACGCGCATCTCGCCCTTGGGCCGCAGGAACAGGCGTTGATCCACGCTGCTCTCGCCCCGGATGGAGTTGTCCGACTTCGTCACGGTGATGCGCAGGGTGATTTCCTGGTTGCCCTCCTCCGGCGTGAGGCGCTCGCGGTGGACGACGACGCGGCAGGTGTTGCGCATGGCGTAGTCCAGCCGGTGCGGGCGGCTGGGCGAAAGCTTCTCGTCGTTGCCCTCCTTGTCCGCGCAGATGAACTCCACCAGGTTCTCCACGTTGGTGGGCACGCTGGCTTCACGCACCGCGCGCTGCACGCGCTCGTCGGTGAGGAACAGGTCGGACGTGGCCAGCTCCGCCGGCAGCGTGGGCAGCCGGTAGCCGAAGCGCAGCGACACGAAGCCGCCCGAGGTGGCCTCGCCCTGGATGAGCGTGGCGGACTCGCGCATCGTCACGGTGTAGGCCCCGCCCAGCGGGCGCAGCACGAAGCGGCCCAGGCCGCCGTTGGACGCCACCGTCACCTCCGCGGGGCGGTTGGTGGGCACGAAGTCGATGGCGCCGTGGCCGGGCAGCTCCAGGGTCGCGCGGGGGACGGGCGCGGCCTGGGTGTCCGCCGTGTCCGACGCCACCACCGTGCCGTCCACGCGCGACGTGATGGCGGTGACGGTCACCTGCGGCTCGTTGGTTCCGCTGGTGCGCAGGAGCACGTACGTGCCGTCCTGCGCCTTCACCACGCGCTCCACCCGCACGCGCGCGCCGTTCACCGTCCACAAGAGGCCGCGCGGGTCGTGCGCGCAGGATGAGTCCAGGCGCATCACCAGCCCGGAGTTCTCCGCGTCGCGCAGCACCGTGCCCTCCACCGCGGAGATGGGGCACGCGAGCACGGGCAGCGTCTCCGAGAAGGACGTCTCCAGCGCGTCGCCCTTCGCGAAGAACACGCGCGGCACCAGCCGCAGACGCAGGTTCACCGTGGGGTTCAGCCCCGGCACGTTGCGGATGGACACGGCGCCTTCGGTCACCTCGCAGCGCGCGGTGCCGCAGTCCACGGACGCGATGGCCTCCGAGTGCGTCACCGCCGCGTAGCCGGGGCCCTTGGACAGGTCCACGCCGGAGGACTGCACCAGGGGCCGCGTGAGCACGGTGCGGCCGGGGCGCAGGCGGAAGTATTCGTCGTCCAGGAAGCGCCCGTTGGCGTCGTACGTCGCCACGTCCGCGCCCCGGCGGCCGTAGGCGGGGACCCAGAACAGCGTCGCGTCCGTGGGCAGGCCGGGCGCCAACGGGACGGCGCACTCGTTGGGGGCGTTGGGCTCCAGACAGAAGTCCTGGCCGTCCACGGAGGCCGTCTTCGGATCCACGCCCCGGGGTGTCCCGGACCAGGCGATGGCCACGTTCTTCAGGCCGATGCCCTTGAGCTCCAGGCGCCCGTCGTCCGGGTAGAACGTGGTGGAGGCGCTGTCGATGCGCGGGAAGGGCCCGGTGGCCACCACCACCACGGTGTCGGTGGCCGTGGCGCAGGAGGCCTCGTCCGCGGCGACCTTCAGCTCCAGCGTGCGGCTGGTGTCATCCGCGCGCGTGGGCGGCTTGAGCGTGCGGCCCTCCAGCACCCAGCCGCCGCGCACGGGGCCGCACAGCACGCCCTTGGGGATGACCTCCACCGCCCGTCCACCTTCGGGGAGCTGGACGACGGGGCCGGCGGTGGCGACCGTCGCCACCAGCAGGCAGCCAAGGACAAGCGCGCGTGCAGGGTGCATGCATCTGCTTAAGCACGGAGGGCCGCGTCCGGGTCAAGCCCTCCGTGCTGATGCGACACCAGGCAGGCGCCGCGAGTGTCCGCGATTACCGCGAAGCCGTCTTCTGCCCCGGCCCCTGGAGCAGGATGCGGCGGCCGAAGGCGCGGTCCACCCGGCCCAGGAACTCACGGAACTGGGGGTACTCGTCCGCCTTGATGCGGGCGACGGAGAGGGCCACCTCGCCGTCGGCGACGAGCGCGCCGTTCTCCACGCGGTAGCTGAGCTTCACGCGGCCGAACTTCGTGGTCTCCTCCACCGCCTGCGGCATCTCCGCCACGGTGTAGCCGCCGGGCAGCGTGTAGCGCAGCTTGAAGGTGTTCACCCAGGGGCTGGACATCACCAGGTCGAAGCGGCGCTCGGCGAGCGACGCGTACGCCTGCTGATACGTGCGCCCCGTGCCGAAGGGCAGGAAGCGCAGGCTGCCGCCGGGCAGCACCTCCGCGTAGCGCGGGATGCCCATGTTGAAGTCCAGCGTCACGTCGTCATCCAGGCGGGTGGTGTCGCTGAGCTTCACCTCGCGCACGGTGAGGCCGGGGAAGCTCTGGGCCCAGGCGCGCTCGAAGGTGGACTTGCGCGTGGACTCCGGGCGGTAGGCGCGGCGGTAGTCCGGCGCGGACTGGCCGGACACGCTGCTCTGGCCCTTCACGTCCGCGCCGCCGTCAGGCCGCAGCGCCACGTCCATGGCCAGCGTCGTCTTGTTGTCCTCCGCCTTCGCCTCCGGCGTGGTGAGGAAGTTGCTCGTGCCGTTGGGGTCCACCACCAGCACGTTGGCCACGCGGTCCGCGGAAGGAAGCTCCTTGGCGCCGTGGAACTCCGCCGTGCCGTCCAGGTACAGGTCGAACTTGGGCACGTACGCGATGGCGTGGTTGAAGGCCGCCAGCGACGCGGGCTCCGCGTCCAGCGCGCCCAGGTTGCGCATGCGCAGCAGCACCAGCCGGCTGTCCACGCCCGCCACCTTCAGCATGGAGTGGATGAGGCTCGCCTTGTCCTTGCAGTCGCCGAAGCGGCGCGCGAGCACGCGGTCGACACGGTAGGGCTTGAAGCCGTGGATGCCGAACTCCAGCGCCACGTAGCGGGTGTTGGTGACGACGAAGGAGTAGATGGCGCGCACCACGGCCAGCTGGTCCTTGCGGTCCACGCCGGTGAGCACCTGGTCCACCGTGGTCTTCAGCTCCGCGTTGGGCTGGAGCTGGTCGCGCACCAGGCCCCACCAGTAGTGGCCCACCTGGTCCCACGTCTTGTACGTGGAGATGTGCAGGTTCTGGGCGACCTCCGCCCAGCCCGGCATGCCCGGCTCCGGCACCACCTTGGAGACGTGCTTCGCGCCGAAGCGGTACACGTTGCGGCCGGACTCGGGGGACTCCTGCTGCTGGTCCACGCCGGCCAGGCGGCTCTTGTTCCAGTACAGCGGCCGCTCCTTGGGCATGTCCACGACGTACTGGAAGCGCACCTTCGGGTAGACGCCCTGCACGCTCTCCACGTCGCCCCAGTAGTCCGACAGCAGGTTGTCCTGCGCGGTGTCGTCCAGGCGGTAGGTGAGCTCCAGCGTGTCACCGGCGGCCAGCGACGGGAACGACAGGATGCGCGCGCGGGCGTCGTAGTACATGCCCGTCCACGGCTCGTTGATGTTGCGGTCCGCGTCGCCGTAGCTGTCCACCACGGAGCCGTCCGGCTTCGTCACGCGGGCGCGCAGCACGCGCACCTCCTGGCGGTCCGGCGAGTACGTCACCGGCACGCTGCGGAACGCGTCCACGCCGCGCTGGTTGTACACGCGCACCACCATCTGCTGCATGCGGCTGGACAGGCCGCTCTTCTGCACGCGCACGTAGGTGTTGTCCACGAGGTACAGGGCGTCCTCGTGCACGTAGCCCTCGGCCTCCTTGGACAGGGGCTTCGCGTCCACCAGGTACTGGGTGCCCGCGCTCTCGGACTCACCCTTGAGCGTGCGCAGGGCCTCCTTGAGGCCGGGGTTCTGCGGGCGCAGCGCCAGCGACTTCTCGAAGGCGGCCAGGGCGGGCTCGCGCTGGCCCGCGGCGAGCAGCGCGCGGCCCTCGCGCTCGTAGACCTCCGGCTCGTCCGGGGAGAGCGCCTTGGCCTCCGTGAAGAGGGCGGTGGCCTCCTCCACGGCGCCGTTGGCGGCCTTGAGCTCCGCCAGACGCACGCGGCTGCCGTTGTCGAAGGGGTTCAGGTCGGTGAGCTTCGCGTACTCGCGCTCGGCGGCGTCCACCTTGCCCGCGTCCGCGAGCATGGAGGCCAGCTGGCGGCGGGTATTGGAGTCGTCGTAGCGCAGCGCCAGCACCACGCGCATGCGGTCCATGGCCTCCTGGGCGCGGCCCAGCTGACGGGACGCCGCGGCGGCCACGCGCACCACGCGGGGCACGCGCGGCTGCTGGCGGAAGGCCTCTTCAATCAGCGCGTGCGCCCGGGCACGCTCGCCCAGTCCTTCCGCCGCGCGGGCGAGCAGGAGCCGTGCGCCCGGCACGTTGCGGCCGTCCTCCACCTCCAGGATGGGGGCGAGCAGCGACTGCACGCGCTCCGGGTGGCCGCGGTCCATCTCATGGTCCGCCAGCGCCAGGCGCGCGGGGGCGTAGGTGGGGTCCGCCTTCACGGCGGCCTCCAGGAAGCGGCGGCGCTCGTTGAGGTCGTCCGTCTGGGTGTTGGCGGCCAGGACCTGGAGGCGCGCGTCGTTGGGGGCGTTCTCCGCCGCGAGCGCGGCCTCGGCGCTGGCGGTGTGTTCGCGCTCGTCATACGCGCGGAAGAAGGACAGCACCTGGGCGTAGTCGCCGCGCAGGGCCGCGTCGTCCGGGTTCTTCTCCACCAGCGCGCGCAGCGAGGAGGTGAGCGTGGGCAGGGGCTGCGGCGCGGGCGCGGGCATGCGCTCCAGGGCGGGGGCCTTGGCGGGCAGCGAGGCGCGGGCGGAGGCCGTCTCCGAGCGCAGGTAGAAGCCCAGCGGACCGGACTCCTGGCACACCTTCACCAGCACGCGGTTGAGGCCCTTCTTGAGCTTCACCGACACGCGCGTCTGGTCCGGGCGCGGCAGGTTGTAGCGGTCCTCCTTGGACGCCAGCTGCCCGTTCACCCACAGGCGGTAGCCGCCGGAGGTGCCCAGGGCCAGCGGCACGCGCGTGTCCTGGGGCACTTCCAGCCAGGTGAGCGCGTACGCCACGGACTCCTTGTTGGGGCGCACGGCGGTGGCCAGGTCCACGTAGCCGTCCGCGGACGTGACGGACAGCTTGCGCCAGGTGGCCTCGTGGCCCTTGGCGCCGGGGTAGCGCGCGGTGAGGTCCAGGTTGGCGGCCTCCGGACCGAAGTCCGTGTCGCAGCCGGCCTTGCCCTCGTTCTCGAAGCCGCCCACGACGTAGTAGTCGTTGACGAAGCCCAGCCACTGGCGGACCTCGTTGGCGCGCACCATCCGGCCGCGCGAGCGCTCCGCGTCCATGAGCAGGATTTGAGCGGTGGTGCGCGTGTTCACGTCCGACGTGCGGCGCGACGCAATCTGCTGGTAGGTGCTCACCAGCGGGGTGAGGTCCTCCACGTCATCCACCAGCGCGTGCATGCGCAGGAGTGCGGCGCCGCCGCGTGGCGAGTTGGCGGCCTTGACGGCCTCGGCCGCGTACTCGCGGGCCCGGTCGTCCGCGTTCGGCTTCGCGAGCCCCAGCACGGGGCAGGTGAGCACGACAAGTGCGGCCAGCGATGTGAAACGCGACATCCGTTCTCCTCGAAGTTCGACGGCGCCCGGGGGCAGGCAGGGGGCGATGACGCCAGTGAACAGGCGGACCCGTCACGGCCTTCCCCTGCATGCGGCCCCGGATGGCGGGCAGGCAACCAATTCACGCCCCACTCTATGCCGGACCGGTGTGGGGCGGGGTGGGCCCGTGAAGGCCAGGGCACGAAAACGCACAGGGCCGGCGCGGGCGTGATGCCCGTGCCGGCCCCGGTGTGGGTGCGCCCCTGACTCGGGGGCGGACGTCAGTGGAGCTTGTTGTAGAGCGCGTTGACGAGGCTGCCGTCATCGCCGCTCAGCTCCCAGAACATCGCGCCGCCCAGGCCCTTGGACAGGATGTAGTCCGACTTGGCGTTGATGCTCTGCGTGTCGTCGTAGGCCACCCAGATCTTCGTGGACGGGCTGTAGACGTAGGCCTGCTTGCTCTCCGGGTGGAAGAACTTCGTGTAGCCGGAGCCCGCGCGCTCGTAGTTGGCCTTGAGGTCCTTGTAGTCGAACACGCCGGTGAGGCCGGACTGGCCGTCATCCCAGGTGCCCTTGGTGGGGACGCCGGACTGGAACAGGCCGTTGTTCACGTTGGGCACGTTGCCCCAGCCGCGGCCGTAGAAGGGCACGCCGACGACGATCTTGGAGGCGGGCACGCCCAGCTGGAGCATCTTGGCGATGGAGCCGTCCGTGTAGAAGCCGTCGTTGGCGCCCGGGTCACCCGTCACGCGGTCGAGCGCGGAGTGGAAGTTGACCGTGCTCTCGAAGGCGCCGTGGTAGTCGTAGGACATCACGTTGATCCAATCGAGGATGCCGGCCAGCTTCACGGTCTCCTGCTTGTTGGCGAGCAGGTCCGGCGACGCGCCCGACGCGATGGTGAGCAGGTAGGGCTGGCCCGTCTGCGCCGTCACGGCGGCCAACTGGGTGCGGAACTCCTGCATGAGCAGGGTGTAGTTCACCTTGTCCGCGGGGCTGCTGATGTTGTCCGGCAGGCCGCCGCCGGTGGGGTACTCCCAGTCCACGTCGATGCCGTCGAACACGCCCACGCCGTTGGCCGGGGTGACGCCGGGGAACTGGCCCTTCACGTACAGGTCCACGCAGGACTTCACGAACGCGGTGCGGGCCGCGGCGGTGGCGGCGACCTGGGAGAAGTACTTGGACCAGGACCAGCCGCCAATGGAGATGAGCAGCTTGAGGTTCGGGTTCGTCTTCTTCAGCTCCTTGAACGCGCGGAAGTTGCCGCGCAGCGCGCCCGGGTCCCACTCACCGGGGAAGCCGAAGCCCTTGTCGATGTCCGCGAACGGATCCCCGAGGATGCACTTGCCGTCCGGGGTGATGTTGGAGAAGGCGTAGTTGATGTGCGTGAGCTTCGACGCCGGGACGTTGGAGACCTGGTAGTTGCGCGCGTAGATGCCCCACGCGGTGAAGTAGCCGACGATGCGCTTGCCGCCCGGCGGAGGCGTGCCGGGCAGCTCCACCACGACGCTCACGGTCTTGGTGCCCACGTTGCCCGCGGCGTCGTACGCCTTCACGGTGTACGTGTACGTGCCGTTCTGCGCGGACGTGGAGAACGCGCGCGTGAACGACGACGCGGTGGCCACGAGCGTGCCGTTCTCCAGGATTTCAATCTTCGTCACGCCCACGTTGTCCGTGGCGCTGGCGGAGACGGTGACGGAGCCCGCGGCGGTGATGCGCGACGCGCTGGCGCTGGCGGTGACGACGGGGGCGGTGACGTCGCCGTTGGAGGGGATGGCGACGGTGACGGTGACGGTCTTCGAGCCCACGTTGCCCGCGGCGTCGTACGCCTTCACGGTGTACGTGTACGTGCCGTTCTGCCCGGAGCCGGAGAAGCTCCGCGAGTAGGAGGACGCGGTGGCGACGAGCGTGCCGTTCTCCAGGATTTCGATCTTCGTCACGCCCACGTTGTCCGTGGCGCTGCCGGAGAGGGTGATGGAGCCCGCGGCGGTGACGCTCGTGCTGCTGCTCGACGCGGTGACGACGGGCGCGGTGGTGTCGCCACCGCCTGTCACGGGGCCCAGGTCCAGCCACAGCGCCGCCACGGCCGTCGGCGTCCAGTCCGCCTGGGACGTGTGGGCCTGACGGCACTCATAGACGCGGCCTTCATAGGTGACGCGCGTGCCCACGGAGTAGGCGACGCCCACGGCCCACGCGGCCTCCAGCGGCGCCTTCATCACGCTGCCCGGGCCCTCGGCTTCGGGAGCGAAGGACTCCTGACCACAACCGGCGACGGTCAGCGCGGACGCCACCAGGCCCACAATCCATTTGCTACGACGCATTCGTGTTCTCCTCGCCTGCGGTACACGCGGAAGGAGTCACGCACCCATTTTTCCGGGTTAATGGCTGACGTTGGATTTTGCCTGTCCGTTCACCCAGGTGGTGTAGACGGAAAGGTCCGGCTTCAACAGCACGAGGTCCGCGCGATGGCCGGGGGCGATGCGGCCCCGGTGGCCATGCAGTCCCATGAAGGTGGCGGGATGGAGCGAGGCCATGCGCAGCGCTTCCTCCAAGGACACGTTGAGCACATGGACGCAGTGGCGCACGGCGGCCGTGAGGTCGATGTCCGCGCCCGCGAGCGTGCCGTCCTCCGTCTCCAGACGGCCGTGGCGGCGCAGGATGGTGCGTCCCTGGAGGGTGAAGGACGTGACGGGCGTGCCGACAGGCGGCATGGCGTCCGTGACGAGGAACACCTTGCCCGGCGGCTTGACCTTGAGGAGAAGGCGCAGGTTGTCCGCGTGCACGTGCACGCCGTCCGCGATGACGCCGCACCACGCGTCGTCATGGGCGAGCGCGGCGACGACGGGGCCGGGCTGGCGGTTCATCACCGGAGGCATGGCGTTGAACAGGTGGGTGAAGCCGCGCACGCCTGAGTTCAGTGCCTGGGTGGTGCGCTCGCTGGTGGCGGCGGTGTGGCCCGCGCTGAGCACGACGCCGGAGTTGGCGAGGCGGCGCAGGGTGGCATCGTCCACGCACTCGGGGGCGAGCGTCATCAGCACGCGGCCGCCATGCGCGGCGAAGCGGCGGGGCAGGGCGGTGAGGTAGTCGAGGTCGCGAGGGTCGGGCGTGCGGATGAACGAGGGCACGTGGACGCCGGCGCGCTCGCGGCTGATGAAGGGGCCTTCCAGGTGGATGCCGAGGACACCGCTGTCGGGGCGCGCGGTGGCGGTGAGCGCGGCCTCGCAGGCTTCGCGCATGCGGGCGGCGTCGTCGGTGATGAAGGTGGGGAGCAGTCCCGTGGTGCCGCACGTGCGCATGGCGGAGGCGATGGCGAGCGCGGCCTCCTCGGTGGGCGTGTCGTTGAAGAGCACGCCGCCCGCGCCGTTGACCTGCACGTCCACGAAGCCGGGGGCCAGGAGGGTGTCACCGGGCAGCGTGTGCACGGTGGCGCCGGTGGGGAGTCCGGTTTGGGGCACCACGGCGCGGACGGTGCCGTCCTCGATGACGACGGCGTGACCTTCGAGGACCTGGTCCCCGGTGAAGACGCGGGCGCCCTGGAGGACGGTCGTCATCACACGGTCTCCGTGACCTTGCGCAGGTGCGCGGGCGCATCTGGGTTCAGGCCTCGCGCTGTCGCGAGCTGGTGCACCGCGAAGTAGAAGCTCTGCACCTGGCAGAGCGGCGCGATGGCCGCGGGGAGGTCCGGCAGCGTGGGCAGGATTTGCGCGTCGGGGACGGGCAGGGCGGTGTGGACGTTCGCGCCCAGTTCGACCATGCGCTGCACGACGTCGCGAGTGCCCTGCGCGGCGTTGTCCTCCTGCCCCAGCGCGAGCACGGGGAAGCCCGGCCGCACGAGCCCGAGCGGACCATGGAGGACCTCCGCGGTGCTGAAGGCTTCCGCGTGCAGGCGGCACGTCTCCTTGAGCTTGAGGGCCATCTCCAGCGCGGCGCCCAGGCCGCTGCCCCGGCCGACGACATAGAGGCTGCTGGCGTCCTTGAGCGTCGCGAGCGCCGGCCACCAGTCGAGCTTCCCGGCGGCCTCCAGCGCGTCCGGGAGCCGTCGGGCGGCATCGTGCAGCTCCGCGGAGTCCGACCAGTGCGCGACGAGCTGGAGGAAGGCGAGCCCGGAGAGCAGATAGGACTTGGTGGCGGCGACGCTGTGCTCGGGGCCGGCGGACAGCGGGATGTGCACGTCGCACAGCGCGGCCAGCGGAGAGGCTTCGTCGTTGATGAAGCCCAGCACGACGGCGCCTCCCGCGCGGGCGGCCTCGGTCATGCGCAGGAGGTCGGGGCTCTGGCCGGACTGGGACACGGCGATGAAGAGCGCGTCGCGCAGCTCCAGGGAGCGCGTGTGGTAGACGGACGCGACGCTGGGGCCCAGCGAGGCCACGGCGCGGCCCAGCGTGGTCTCGATGAGGTACTTGCCGTAGACGGCCGCATGGTCGGAGCTGCCCCGGGCGCAGGTGACGACGAAGCGGGGCGGGGTGCGGCGCAGGCGGGCGCCCAGGTAGGCGAAGGTGTCGCGGCAGCGTTCGAGCTGGCGGCGGGCGGCGGCCGGAGCCTCGGCGGCCTCGCGTGCGAGGGCGGGGAG
>NZ_RAWN01000095.1:0-33970 GCF_003668895.1 Corallococcus sp. AB045 | reverse complement strand
CTGTTGCAGTACCGCCTCTTCGGAGAAGACGGCGGCGGCGGGGGCGTGACGATGCGCGCGGACAGCCGCTCCTGGTACTCGCGCAGCTTCGCCGTGTGGCCCAGGTAGCGGCCTCCGAAGCCCGCCGTGATGCAGAAGTGGAGCATCTCGAAGAGCAGCGCGGGGGAGCCCGGCTGATCCAGCCGTTGATCCGCCAGCGTGTAGAAGGCCTCGCCGCCGCCGTCTTCTCCGAAGAGGCGGTACTGCAACAGCGGCCACAGCGGCTGCTCCGCGTCCGCGAGCCGCAGGAGGACGCGCTCGTCCACCAGGTACGTGAAGGGCCGCAGCGCGTCCTGCACCTCCTCGTCGCGGGCGTGGGCGCCCAGGCCCGCGCGCAGCCGCTCAATCACCTCCAGGAGTTCGTCGTGGAGCCTGCGCAGGCCCTCGCGGCCCAAAAGCCCCGCCGCCGCGGCCGACCCGGGCGCGGCCTGCGGCAGCCATCCGTCCAGCACGGACTGGGCCTGCCGGTACTGCGTGAAGACGACCTGCCAGTGCTCGAGCTTCATCGCGCCCCCCCCGTCAGCCCACGTTCACCATGCTGCCCTTGAGTTCCGCCACGCCGTCCGCATTGAGCGCCAGCTTCGCTTTCGCGGTCACCTTCACCTGCGCTCCCTCCATGGCGATGTCCTTCTGTCCCTCCGCCTTGATGGACGGGGCCTTCAACGCCACCGCGCCGCTCTTGGCCTCCACCTGGATGTCGTCACCCTCCACGGTGAACTTCTTCGCCGCCTTCAGCGTCACGGCCTCGTCCGAGGAGAAGGTCGCGTCCTTCGCCGCCGTCTGAGTCAGCGCGTCCTTCGTGGTGACCGTGAAGGCCTTGGCGCTCTCCAGCGCGAACGTGTCGTCGCTCTTCCACGACGACGCCTTCGTGGACGTCACCTCGATGGTCTCCGCCTTCAGCACGAAGGACTTGCAGGTCACCGTGACGCTGTCCTGCTTCTGCACGATGGTGCTGGTGGCGCTGTCACCCTTCACCTCCAGGGTGATGGCTTCGCCGTCCATCTTCACCGTCTGGAGGATCTTCCCGTCCTTGTCCTCCGTGGTGAGGATGAGACCCTTCTCCTTGTCCATGTCGATGATGCAGATGAGCTTGGGCATGCGCGCCGTTCCCCCGTCGGTCCGCCGTCAGGCCCTGCGCCAGTAGAGGAGCACCTGCGCCCCTTCGAGCGCGGGCGTGGCGAAGAACGTGAGCCCGTCCTCGCGCGTCGCGGACTGCCATTCCTCGCTCTGGGGCGTCAGCTGGTACCAGTCGATGTCCGCGTCGAAGGCGTGGGGGAACGACGGGAAGGCCACGTGCCGGTACGGCACGCCCTTCAAGGCCTGGCGCCGCACCGCCGGCAGCCGCAGGGGACTGGCCAGCTTCACGCCCTCCATGGAGCGCGGCCGGTCCCGCTCCTGCCGGCGCACCAGCAGGTAGAAGTCATCCGGCGGCGGCGTCTCCCTGGGCAGCGGCGTGAGCTTGAAGTGGCCGTCCTGGAAGTCGAAGACCCGGTAGGACAGGGGGCTGGCCTGCGGGCGGAACCCGCGCGTGAGCAGCTCCATCCACCGCGCGATCCCCGGACCCGGCGCTTCGTGCTCGTACGCGGGCAGGTCGTCGTCCGGCTCCGCCTCCAGGTAGCAGCACGTCTCGAAGTACAGCCGCCGCAGCGCCTGCACCAGCGGGTACGGCGGCGGCTGCAGGCCGTGGCGCATGTCCTGGCGCAGCACCTGGAGGCTTCGCACCTCGCACAGCGCCCGCCGCGCGCTGGCCAGCCGGTCGCCTCGCACCAGGCCTTCGCGCAGCGACGTGCGCAACTGCCCCTGCGCCTGCTGGAGCAGGCCGTCCAGCTGCTCGAACAGGGGCTCCAGGAACGGGTGGGGCCCCACGCTCAAGAGCGGCGGCAGGTGCGTGGCGGACAGCTGCCAGGGCCCGTCCGCGTTCCGGGTGAAGACGGCCAGCGACAGGCTGCTCACCGTGTCGTCCACCACCGGCTCCAACGACAGGCACAGCCTCCGTCCCGCGCGCACCACGCTGGGGGCTTCACCGCCCGCGGGCGCCAGGTCCTCGCGGGGCTCCAGCACCGCCAGCAGGTGCAGATACACCGTCACCCGCATGCGGCCCGTCTCCTCGAGCGACAGCGGTGTCACCTCCGCGTTGCCCGGCACCTCCACCAGGTGGCCGCCCGGTAACACCGCGGTCAATTCCTCCAGCGCCACCGAGCCCTTGGCGAGCAATACATCGTTGAAACGCAGCGCGCTCACGCCCACCACCGGCAGGCCCGCGAACCCCGCGTAGCGCCGGGCCTCCGTGGAGAGGGATTCCTCCTGGGCCCGGAAGTGTTCGGGCAGCAGGGTCTGCCCTTCCTGCCACAGGACTCGCGCGAGTGTGTCTGGGTTCATGGCAGGGGCGACGGGAGCGGGTTTCCTGTCACGGGGACCGCCCGGGGCAAAAGCTTGCTTGGGCTGGGTGACAGTGTTTAGAAAAAGCTACCGGCCTGGAGCCTGCGACGTCAAGTGAGCCTGGATGATCCACCGTGTCTGGTTTCCTGCCCTGGAGGGCGAGGAATGCCACGGGTTGGGTCTTAATTGGCTCCCCGGGTTGCGATGCCCCATCGTGGCAGGTCATGTGTTGGGGGTGTATTGCTTTTGTGTATTGCCATGGTTTATCAATTCCTTCACAAAACGGCGGTTCAGTTCTTGGGGGTACTCATGGCCATCACCGACGAAATTCCCAGATCACGCATCACGCTGACCTACCGCACCCAGGTGAATGGCACCCGGGCGGACAAGGCGCTTCCGTTCCGGCTGCTGGTGATGGGGGACTTCTCCCGGGGGACTTCCAACGACCGCAAGAAGGACCTGGATCAGCGAGAGATCCGCAACCTGGATGGCAAGAACCTGAACCAGGTCATCCAGAACATGGGCATGACGCTGAACTTCAGCGTGCCCAACCGCGTGGACAAGAAGGACCCGGTGGATGGTTCGGCGCCGGCGCCGCTGCAGGTGAGCCTCAAGCTGGACTCGATGAAGTCCTTCAGCCCGGTGGACGTGGCCCGCCAGGTGCCGAAGATCAACGCGCTGCTCACGCTGCGCAAGCTGCTGCTGGAGCTGCAGGGCAACCTGGACAACCGCAAGGAGTTCCGCCAGCTGGTGCGTCAGCTGGCGCAGAACCCGGAGGCCGTCCAGAAGCTGAAGACGGAGCTGGCCGCGTTCAAGTCGATGAGCCTGCCGAAGCTGGCCGCGACGAACCCGCAGCCGCCGACGACGTGATGCCGGGCGCAAGCCCTTCCCCACGACCTTCCTGAACGAGGCCTTTCTCCATGCCTACCCCTCCTGCGTCTTCCACCACCGCGACGACCGCCGTGGCCGATGTGCCCCTGGACCTTCCGCTGTTCCTCAACAGCGTGCGGCTGGGCTCCGTGCCCGCCGCGCGCGACCCCTCCACCCAGACGGACCTGCTGGTCATCCCCGACGACGCCACCCCCGAGGAGCGCTTCGTCTCCAGCCTGGCGGCCATGGTCCACAACATGGACATGGACGAGGGCCGCTTCGACAAGCAGACGGTGCAGGAGCTGGTGGGCACCATCGACGCGCTGGTGTCGGATCAGCTCAACGCCGTGCTGCACGCGCCGGAGTTCCAGGAGGTGGAGGCGCAGTGGACCGCGCTCAACGACCTGGTGCGCAACACCAACTTCAAGGCCAACATCGAGCTGAGCCTGCTGGACGTCTCCAAGGAGGAGGCCTACAGCGACCTGGAGACGAACGCGGCGGACGTCGCCGGTTCGGAGTTCTTCAAGAAGCTGTACGTCGCTGAATACGACCAATACGGCGGCGCCCCCTACGGCGCGCTGGTGGGCCTGTTCGAGTTCGCCAACACGCCGCAGGACATGCTGTGGCTCAAGACGATGGGGAAGATCGCCGCGGCCAGCCACGCGCCGTTCGTGGCGTCCGTGTCCCCGCGCTTCTTCGGCTGCGACACCATGAAGGAGGTGTCCCAGCTGCGCGACGTGGCGAGCCTGCTGGACTCGCCCAAGTACTCCGCCTGGAACGCGCTGCGTGAGACGGACGAGGCCGCCTACGTGGGCCTCACGCTGCCGCGCTACATCGTCCGGCCGCCCTACAACCCGGAGACCTACCCGGCCCCCGGCATGAACTTCGCGGAGGCGGTGAAGGGCGACAAGGAGGAGGAATACCTCTGGGGCAACGCGGCCATGCTGTTCGCGCGCAACCTGGTGCGCTCGTTCGCGACCTCTGGCTGGTGCCAGCACATCCGCGGCCCCAAGGGCGGCGGCCTGGTGGCGGGCCTGCCCGTGCACCTGACGCACCTGCGCGGCGAGGAGGAGATGAAGCTGCCCGTGGAGATGTCCATCCCGGACTTCCGCGAGCTGGAGCTGGCCAACGGCGGCTTCATCCCGCTCATCCACAAGAAGGGGAGCGCGGAGGCCGTCTTCTTCAGCGTCCAGTCCCTCAAGAAGGCCAAGGTGTTCGAGGACACGAAGGACTCGGAGAACTCGCAGCTGGTGACGAACCTGGCCTACACGTACTCCATCAGCCGCATCGCGCACTACGTGAAGGCCATCATGCGCGAGAACATCGGCAGCACGGCGAACGCGCCGTACATGCAGCAGCAGTTGGACCGGTGGATCTCCCGGTACGTCACCACGCTGGTGAACCCGGATGACCTGACGCTGCGCTACTACCCCTTCAAGGCCTACAACCTCACCGTGGCGGAAGTGCCCGGCAAGGTGGGCTGGTACCACTGCAACCTCTCCGTCCTCCCGCACATCCAGTTCGAAGGCATGAACGTGGACCTCCGCGTGGATGCGCGGCTCGGCTGACAAACCCCGCAGCAAAATGGAGGACCGAAACCATGGGTGATGGACCGCTTGGCATTTCGTGTGACTGGCAGCAGACCATCCAGCAGCGCCCCCAGAAGAACGTCCCGGTGGGCTACCTGCTGGACATCAAGGGGCTGGGCAAGGACGACGGCTCCTTTCCCAAGAGCAACGGCCTCTTCTACACGCCGTTCGACGGTGAGGCGACCTTCAGCGAGGTGAAGATCGAGAAGGTCGGCGCGAAGAACGCCGTGCGCTGTGTGGGCCTGATTACCCAGCTCCAGTGGGAGGGCGGCAAGCTCGACCCCATGGACTTCACCGTGCTCATCAGCCCGGAGAACAAGCCGGACTTCACGGGCATCACCAACACGGAGCTCAAGAAGCTGGTGTTCTGGGTGTGCGAGTGGGACAGCGCCGCGGGCAAGTGGTTCGAGAAGTGCTACCCCCTGGGCGACGAGTCTGGCGGCGAAGCCAACATGCTCAAGGGCCGCATCAACCAGAAGGGCAACGAGGTGATGCTCCACGTCGGTGAGCCGGAGAACGTGGGCGTCACGGACGTGAAGTTCTGCCAGATGACCTTCCAGGTCATCCCGGACAAGCTGAACCTCTGCAACATCCACTACAGCCACAACTCCGAAGCCAAGGATGTGTACAGCTGGGGCTACAAGGAAGGCGGCCAGTAGCAGCCGGGTGGAGGGACGGGGAGGGCGTCAAGCCGCTCCCCGTTCCGCTTTTTCAGCTCACTTGTCACTGCCCCACTTGGTGACACGGCGCTCCTGGGAGTTGGTGGCGAACTCCAGGGTGGTGCTCTTCTTGGGAGCGGGCACCACCCGGAAGTCGAAGCGGTGGAAGCGGATGTCCAGGTCCGTGGCCAGCGTGGTGGGCTGGTTGTCCAGGAAGACCTTGGGGCGGCCCTTCTCGGTGTCCATCAGCGCCTCGGCGGTGGCGGGGCTCTTCAGCTTGGCGGCTTCGAACCAGGTATCACCCGCTTCATCGAAGTCGATGATGGCCCACGCCAGCTTCAGCCGCAGGTTATCCAAGGGCTTGGCGAAGTGGTTGAGCACGTTGGCCGCGGTGGCGCGCCCCACGTACACGCTGAAATCCAGGGGACCGGAAGCGCCATTCATGGACAGCCGTCCAATCAGGCCAATGCATTGCGCCGTGGGCCCGAAGTCACCCACCGTGGGGGAGGACAGGCTGAGCTCCTTCGTCAGGTTCAGTCCCCCGCAGCCATTCCATTCGAGCAGATACCCCAGCGCGCCACGGAAGCCGGGCCGGTATTGAAACCCGGTCTGCCAATTGCATTCGAGTTCGAGCAAGTCGGGTTTCGCGATGGCCATGGGCGTCTGTCCTTGTGAATGAAAGACATGTAACATGAAGTGGAAAGACAGACCATGAGAGACCTGATCCTGTGCCTGCGCCCCGTGGAGGGCGGAACGCTGGAGCGCCTGGAGTCGCATGATCAGCGCTTCCTCACGGTGGCGGACCTGGTGCAGCGGGAGTCCTACGCGGAGGCAGCGGACGCCATCGAGGCCCTGGACGGTGAAGGGGTCTACGAGGTCCGGCTGTCGGCCTACTACCTCTTCGCGGCGCTGCGCGAGGACGGGCTCGTGCGCCTGCCGGAGGTGCTGGAGGTGCTGGTCGCGCTCGCGCGCGCGGCGGCGGAGGAGGCCGCCCAGGGCGAGGGGAAGGACAAGTCCAAGCCCGCGGTGCTGCTCAACAAGGCGCTGACGTGGCTGTTCCAGACGCTGCTGAGCGCGCTGAAGTATCACCACGGCAAGAAGGACGCGGGCTGGGAGGCGTGGACGAAGGGCTTCACGGACGGCAAGCGCAAGGACGCCCTGCGCGGCATCCAGACCCTGCAAGGCGCGCTGGAGGGCTCCGCGTTCCGCAACGGAGCCCAGGGCCTGGCGGGGCTGGGACAGTGGCTGAAGGAGACGCTGGAGCGCGCGGCCGCTCCCGCACCGGCCCCGGAGCCCGCGAAGCCGGCCGCTCCCGCGAAGGGACGGAGCGCGAAGGCCGCCGCGCCAGCTCCGTCGTTCCCCCGCACGACGGGGCCGCTGCAGCTGCGCGGGTCGGCGCACCTGCTGGAGCTGTGCGACAAGCTCAAGGCCTTCGAGGTGCTGGTGGAGCGCGGGGACTTCCAGAAGGCCGCGCTGGTGAGCGACGACGTGCTCCGGACGCTGGAGGACTTCGACCCGCGGCGCTACCTGCCGGAGCTGTTCTCGTCGTTCGGCGCGCTGCTCAACCGCCACGTGGGGGACATCCAGGAGCACTGGGAGCGCAAGGACTCCATGGAGTGGCGCACGCTGTCGCAGTTCTACCAGGTGGACCTGGGCGCCTTCGTGGGGCCGGGCGAGTGAGGCGGCCCTGCTCATGAACGGCGCCTCGCCGCTGCTGTCCCCGCTGGAGCGGCGCATCCGCGCCCGCGCGAAGGACTTCGACCTGGGGCCGCTGCTGCGGCTCCTGGAGACGCAGGGCTATGGCCGGGACCGGGTGCTCTTCGAAAGCAACCCGGAGCCGGTGGCGTCCGTGTCGCTGGTGGAGGCGGTGACGTTCCATCTCTCCCCGGTGCGCCGGGTGGTGGTAACGCTCAACCTGGGCCTCCTGGGCACGCCGGGCCTGTTGCCCAGCTACTTCCTCCAGGTGGCCGAACAGCTGCCGGAGCCGGAGCCGTTCCTCGACTTCATCCGCTTCTTCGACCACCGGCTGCTGCTGGCGCTGGTGGACGCGCTGCACCCCGAACGGGACGCGAGCCTGGTGGGGGACTGGGAGCGCACGAAGGGCTTCTACCAGCGCATGGTGGGCGTGGATTCACAGGCCACGCTCCAGTGGCTGTTCCAGCAGGTGTTCCCGGAGCTGCGCGTGACGTGTGTCCGCCGCTCCTTCCGCACGCGCTTCTCCGGCATGCGGCCCACCTTCGGGCCCACGCCGCTGGATGGCACGGGCTTCCTGGGCCAGACGTACGCGGCGGACATCGGGGGCTTCCAGGTGGAGGTGTTCGCGGACGAGGAGGCGGACATGCGCGGACGTGACTGGCCCGCGCGGGTGCGCCACCGCTTCCACCGGCACATCCTGCCGCTGCTCGTCCCCGCTCGGATGCAGCTGGAGGTGGTGCTGACGGTGCTCGCGCACGGGCGGACCGTGAAGCTGGGGCCTCGGGGACAGCTGGGCTACGAGCGGCTGCCGGGCGCGGAGGGCAAGCCGCTGCGGCAGCTCATCTTCCTGGGCGACACGGCCGTGCCGGTGGCCGCGCCTCCTCGGGCCGAAGGTGACCGGCAGGGCATGAGCATGGGCACGCCGAAGGCAGCCGGACGTTAGGAGGGGAGGGGACCGTGGGCTTTCTGCACCGGAAGTTCCTGGGGGTGGTGGAGACGCCTCGTGAAGCCGTGCTTCGCAACCTGGGCCACCTGCTTCAGGCCAAGCGGGGCGCGGCCTCCGTGCTGCCCGGCTTCGGGTTGACGGAGACGGGGTTCCGCTCGGACGCGGAGCGCCTCGCGGGCCTGAGCGCGGAGATCCGCGAGACGCTGTCGCGCTACGAGCCGCGCGTGGAGGTGGTGTCCATCGACGAGGCGCCCGCCGCGACTGGCGGCGCGCCCGGCCTGGTGGTGCGCCTGCTCTTGCGTAGCTCCCACGAGCCCATGGACCTGCTCCTGGACCCGGGCTCGCGCCGCCTGCGCGAACGGCCCCCGGAAGAGGCAGCTGGGGAGGACGACCCATGAAGTTCACCGAACAGCTGAAGGTGACGCTGGACCTCAAGGCCGGCGACGAGGCCTTCACGCTGCCCGCGGGCAGCATCAAGCGCCTGTCGGTGAAGGCGCGCTCCTACGGCTTCGAGGCGCAGGTGGAGTGGTGGGTGCTCTGCAAGGAGAGCGGTGACGAGGACACGCTCTTCACTCCCTTCACCGACACGAAGCCGCTGACGGCGACGCTGACCGTGGACCGCCGCTACGGCGCGCAGTCGGAGGGGCGCGAGGGCGCGGAGGCCCTGCCGCTGAAGCTCATCGGGCGGGTGGAGGAGCGCCACGTGCGCGAGCGCTCGCTGGCGAACGTGAAGGACGCGCCGGTGATGCAGCGGCGCTACCGCGTCCGCCTGGTGGACCCCGCCGCGATGCTGTGGCGCCGCCACTTCCCCAGCGGCGTGTGGGTGGATGAGACGCTGCAAGCGGTCATCCAGGCGAACACGCCCGGGGGACTGGACGTGGCCTATGAATGGGAGGCCGCGGGGACGAAGCACGGCCTGCACGCGCTGGGGCTGGGCGCGGACGACGACTCCGGCGCCAGCTTCCTGGACTTCCTGCACTGGGTGCAGGCGCGCATGCACGCGGGCATGTTCCTGGACTACGCGGAGGGGAAGTACACGCTCGCGGACGCGAAGCCCGAGGGCGGCGAGGCGCTGGTGCTCACCCGCGATGAGGTGAAGCAGGTGGACCTGCGCTACCCGGAGCCCCGGCGGGACGCGCTGTCGGTGCTCAACAGCTACGTGGACGCCGGCACGAAGCGCAAGGCGGTGGAGAACGCGGACGCCATCGCGGGTGTCCTCACCGAATGCCTGGTCACCTCCACGCTGGAGGGCACGCTCACGGACCGGGTGACGCTGGAGACGAAGTGCCAGCAGCTGGAGGGCCCGGAGCTGCGGCTGTCCTTCGCGAGCTACCCCCGCGCGTCACTGGTGCTCAACGGCCTCTACACGCTGGGGGACTTCAGCACGCAGGCCGCGACGCACGGCAAGCAGTACCGGCTCCACACGCTGGAATTGGACGCGCGCGCAGTGGAGGAGGACGCCGCGCACGACCCGGACAGCACCGCCAACGACTACCATCTGTCGCTGAAGGCCACGCTGGAGGAGGCGGCGGACCCCACCTTCCGGCGCCCGCGCTTCCGGCCGCCGCGCTGGCCCTTCCTCGCGGAGGGGCGGGTGGTCAGCGAGGAGGGCGGGGAGCCGGAGCGCACGTATCAAATCCGCCAGGACGACGAGACGTCGGTGGAGTCGTACCGGGTGAAGCTGCCCCTGTGGGACAAGGAGGTGCGCTGCCCCTATGAGCCGCACCAGCAGCCCGGGCACTTCTACTTCCCCGCGGACAAGGGGACGCGCGTGTTGGTGTCGCTGGGTTACCAGCACGCGCGCATGGACCGCTTCCTGGAGTGGCGCCCCGGCGCCCGGCTGCCCAAGGAGTCGCAGGGCAACCACCTGCTCCTGGGCAAGACGGACAAGAGCGAGACGTCCATCCAGCACCTGTATCAGGACTCGAAGCCGATGCTGCGCATCCAGCGGACCCTGGAGAAGGACACCCAGCTCATTGAAGTCACCGAGGGCCGGATGTTCCTGCGCGTCCAGGAGGGGGAGTAGGCCATGCGGATGGATGAAGCGCTCTACGCGTCGTTCCTGGAGGAGCTCCAGGCGCTGGAGAAGTTCCGCCTGGGCTACACGGCCCTGCACCCTTCAGCGCCGCTGGACGGCGAGGACGCGGACGTGCGGCGGCTCACGGAGGCCATGGCCCTGTTCACCGCGCGCACGCGCCGGGCGGGGCAGCGCGCGTTGGAGCGGAGCACGCTGCGGTTGTTCCAGCAGCACTTCGCCTACCTGCTCAATCCCATCCCCGCCATGGCCATGTTCCGCGCGGAGCCGGACGCGCGCTTCGTGGACGCCGCGGAGCTGCCCCGGGGCACGCCCTTCCTCCTCAACCCGGGCCAGGGCGGCGGTCCCACCGGGCCGCTCTCGCTGCGCACGCTGGCCCCGCTGCGGCTGTTGCCCGTGCGGCTCACCCAGGCGCGGCTGGAGCGCCAGGGCGAGGACGGCGCGCTCCTGCGGCTCGTCTTCGAGGGCGGCTTCCCGCGCAACGACTCGCCGGGCGAGGTGCGGCTGCACATCAACCACCTCAACGACTTCCGGGCGTCCCTGGCGGTGTTCTTCCAGCTGAAGAGCGCCGTGCGCTCCGCCACCGTGTGCTTCGACGACGGGGCGGTGGAGCACGAGGTGAAGCCCTTCGACGCGCACTCGGGCCCGGTGCGCTTCGGCGCGCCCCGGCCGGTGGCGGCGGAGGGCGAGGCGTCAGAGCACCCGCTGCAGCGGCTGCGGCAGCTGCTGCACTTCCCTCAGCAGGAGCTGTTCCTGGAGGCCCGCATCCCGCCGGCCCCCCGCAACTGGCAGGGCTTCACGCTGACGCTGCGCCTGGCGGGCCGCTGGCCGTCGGAGCTGGTGGTGGGGCCGGACTCGTTCGTGGCGCACGCGGTGCCGGTGGTGAACCTGCAGCGCGCGATGGCGGCGCCCGTGGAGCACGACGGCACGAAGGAGCGGCACGCGGTGCAGCACCCGGATCCGTCCATGGGCTTCCGGCTGAACACGGCCACGGGCGTGTACCAGCTGGGCCCGAAGGGCATGGTGCCCCTGCGCCCTGGCGCCATCTCCGGAGGCGCGGAGACGTACGAGCTGGAGCACGAAGGCCAGGGCCTGGCGCGCACGTCGTGGCTGGCGCTGGACATGCCGGACGCGTTCCTCAAGCCGGTGCGGCTGGGCGTGGACGGCCTGTGGCACCAGCCGCTGCCGCCGCGCTTCGATGCGCGGGGCTACCGGCCGGTGCTGGCGGACCGCTTCCTGGAAGGCGTGCCGTGGAGCCTGGTGGGCGCGGTGGCGCCCGGCGGGGACAACCCGGTGGAGCACGGGCAGCAGGCGCTGTTGCAGCTGCTGGCGCTGCGCACGCAGCGGTTCCTGGGGCGCGAGGACCTGCTGTTCCTCCTGGAGGTGCTGGGCGTGCGGACGCAGCGGCACTTCAGGGATCTGCTGCCGTCCCTCACGGAGGTGTCCGTGAAGTCCAAGCCCTTCGCCCGGAGCGCCGCGGGCTTCAAGTACGTGTACCAGCTGGGCTTCGGGCCCATGGACGCGTCGCTGCTGCCGCTGGTGGACCTGCTCTGCGGCCGGCTGGTGGAGCTGTTCGCCGTCTGGAGCGCGGAGGACGTGGTGGAGCTGGAGGTGCGCCTGCCCCAGCGCGAGGCGCCCCTTCGCTACGTGCCCCTGCCGTGAGTCACTTCACCTGCATCTTCGTCTGGCCGGGCACGTTGATCTTGATCATGCCGCCATAGGCGCAGGTGCACATGGACTTGTCGGTGAGCGCGGGCTTGCCCTTGATGAGTACGGTGGGCGAGCCCGGCGTCCACGGCGCGGGGAGCATGGGCATGCACGGCATGGGCGTGAGGACGCCCATCGCGGCGGCGGTGGCGGCGGCCACGGTGGGGTTGGCCATGGACTGGCACATGCCGAAGGGCGGCACGTTCATGCCCGGGATGTTGTCCATGATGGTGGCCGCCGGCGCGGTGGCGTTCACCTGGTTGACGGGCGGCACCGACAGCGTGGAGGGCGCCAGACCGAAGCTGCACTGGAGCATGGCCCCGGACACGACCTGGATTCCCATCAGCGTGACTCCACCCGGGCGCGCAGCGACGTGAGCGCCTGGAACAGGGGGTCCCCCGACTTCAGCTTCAGGGCGCCCGTGAGGTACTGCGAACGGCACCACTCTTCATCCACCGGCCCGTCCTGCTGGCCGTCCAGGCGCCGCGCGTGGAGCGCGAAGCGCTCGATGCGGTCCGGCAGCGCGTCAGTTCCCAGGGCCTGTTCGATGCGGCGGCGCACGTCCGCCTCTCTGACCTCCACGCCGGGGGGCAAATCTCCGGTGAAGACGAGCAGCACGCTGCGATACGCGCCCGCCATGCCGCTCACCGGCACGGCCAGCCCCACCGCGTCCAACCGGGGACCGGGGGGCTCGCGCAGCACGTCCGCGGCCTCCGTGAAGAGGAACACCCGGCCCTCGCGCCGGGGCTCGCATGCGCCGAAGTGGTGGTACTGGCCACGCACCCGCGTCAGGACGACGTGCGCGGGCGGCCGTCCGGCGTCGGGCAGCGGGGTGAAGAGCCCCGTGTCTCCCGGGGCGTCCTGCCCGCTGTCGGTGAAGTCGCGCAGCGCCCAGGCGCGACCGGGCGCGGGGGCGATGTCCGTGTGCACGTCCGCCGCCACGCGCCGGTGCGAGCACAGCACCGCGCCTCCCCATGCCGGGTCCACGCACACGTTGCCGCCGGGCACGCTGGCCAGCCCGCAGGCCTTGAGCGCGTCGCGCCACGCGTGGAAGTCGAAGGGCGCCTGCGGATCCCTGAACCACAGGCCCACGTTCTTGAGCGGAAGCCGCGCGCGGGTCACCAGGTCGCGCACGGCGGGCGTGAGGCCCAGGGCGCGCACCGGGTGTTCGGTGAGCAGCGCGGGAGAGACTTCCAGGTCCGCGGGCTCCACGTGCAGGTACGTCGCGCCGCGCAGGAGCGTGGTGAAGTACAGCGCCGGCAGGTGCTGGAGCGGGTGGAAGCCCGGAGCGGCCAGGTGGTCCCCGGGGGACAGGCCGAAGGTCAGCAGCCCGTCCACCAGCGCGCTCCGCCACGCGTCCCCGGCGGTGAGCGGCACGGGCACGTCGCTGGGGTTGGCCAGCGGGGAGAAGAGCAGGCCCACCGGCTCCGTTGGCTTGTACGTGTACGACGCGAGCGCGGGCGGCACCTGCGTCTGCATCGGCAGGAGCCGCGCGGCGTGCTTGCCCAGGAGCGGCGCCTGGTGCGGCTCGGCGGCGATGTGCTGGGGCGCGAGCGCGTCCAGCCTGCGCGCCACGAAGGCGCGGGCTCCGGGCGGCAGGAGGCTCACGCACGCGCCCAGGCCCAGCGCGGCGCACAGCGACACCATCAGCTCCGGGCCCGGCGGCAGCATCAGGCACAGCTTCGCGCCCGGCTTCACGCCCAGCCCCGCCCAGGCGGTGGCCCGCCGCGTGGCCTGCTCCTGGAGCTGGCGGTAGCTCAGCGTGCGCCAGCCCTGCGTCCGCGAGTACGCGCGCAGCGCGATGCGGTCCGTGGTGGCGTGGCGGGCCACCAGGTCGTGGAAGAAGTCGTGGTGCTGGCCGGTGCGGCTCTTGAAGGGCGTGCTCCGGCCGGCGTGGACGGGAGCGAGCGCGGCGGCGAAGCCGTCCGGATCCTCCCAGCTTCGCGCGAGCCACGCGGGCACGCTGTCCGGAGGCGGCTGGGTGCCGTCGAACGCGGCGAGCACGATGCGTGGCTCGAAGGTCATGGCGAGGACCGCGGCGCGGGTTCAGGGGGGAGCAGCTCGCGGGTGGGCACTGGCTCCACGCTCGAGTCCGGGACGTACTCCGGCCGCGTCTTGAACTCCTCCAGGCGCAGCTGGGGCACGGGCTCCGGGAGCACCTCCATCCGGGGAGGAGGCTCCTGGCGGAACGACACACCCAGGAGCACCCGGGCGATGGGCGTGCCCGGCGTGCGTCCCAGGCCGGGCCCGGCGAGCGCGTGCAGCTCCAGGCCCTCCGACAGCGGGATGCGCCCACCGCCGAGCACCTCCACCGCGGGTTGATCCATGTCCGCCGCGAAGGCGGCCTTCACCGCCAGCTCGCCGCGCAGCCCCTGTCCGGCCGTCGTCACCCCGGCGCCCAGGCGGACCTCCAGCATCTGTCCGGAGGCGCTCGGCGCGGAGAGCGGGTTGCGCGAGCGCAGCAGCACGCCGGCCTCCAGCGCGGGCTTGAGGAACCCCACCTGCGTGCCCATGGCGGCCAGGGCTCGCACGCGAATTCCCGAGTCCCGGCCCAGCACCGCCGCGCTGCCGATGGGCAGGCCCACGCCCAGGTCCATGGCGAGGTCCACCGGGTGCTCGTCCCGGCGCGACAACAGCCCCAGGCGCGCTTGTATCTCCGGGGTGCCCAGGCCCTGCGAGGCCAGCGGCGTCAGGCCCAGGGGCGCGGGATCATCCCCCTGCTGCCACAACACCACGGGCACCTGCGCGCCCACCTCCAGCCACGGCAGCACCCCGTAGCTGCCCGCCAGGACGGAGGACGCGCGGTTGCGCACGGCCTCCAGGCGGCGCTCGCCGTTGAGGAGCACGAGCGGCAGTTGCTGATACTGGCCCACCAGCCCCAGGCTCATGCCTCCGGGCACCAGCAGCTCGCCGTTGCGCATCACCGCGGTGCCGCGGCCAGGGTTTATCTCCAGGTGCTCCAATTCAAAGCCGGGCAGGGCGGACTGGGCCCAGGCGGGCAGGGCGCTCAACAGGACCGCGGCGGCGGCGCCGTGCACTGACAGGAATTTGGGCATGGGCATGTTGGCGCTCTGGCCCGCTTCCGGCGGGACGCGCTCCCCCGGCGGGCATCATACCCAGACAGCGATGCGAAACATAGCCGTGCCGGCGGAATGAGCAGGAAATGGGGTCGGCGCGGCCCTGATGCATGGGGTTGGCGACCTGCTCGGTCCTGGTGTTCCGGGTCAGGGGGACGGCAGCTCCACGATGAAGGTCGCACCGTGACCGGGCTGGCTCTCCACGCGCAGGGTGCCGTGGTGGGCTTCGACAATCTGTCTGGTGATGAAGAGGCCCAATCCCAGACCGCCGTAATGGCGTGTCGACACGGCGCGGGTGAATTTCTCGAAGATGGCCTGGAGGCTCCCCGGCGCGATGCCGATGCCTTCGTCCCTCACGCTCAGCCGCGCGTGGCCGCGGGCCTGCTCCACGCGAATCGTCACCGGGTGGCCCGTGCCGTATTTCAGCGCGTTGGACAGCAGGCTGCTCGCCACCTGCTCCAGCCGGTGGCGGTCCCAGCGGCCCACGACACCGGGTGGCGCGTGGATGATGAGCTCGCAGCCCGCCTTCGCCGCCTGGGGCTGGAAGCGCTCCACCGCGTCGCGCACCACGTCCGTCAGGTCCACGTCCTCCAGCCGCAGCGGCGCGGAGGGGCCCGTGAGCTGTGTCACCTCCAGCAGGTCGTTGATGAGCGTGGTCATCTTTCGTATCTGCCCGGAGATGGTCTCCGCCGTCTTCACCACGCGCTCCCGCAGCGACTCCAGCGTCTGTTCCGTCTGAGCGTCCCTGACCAGGGATTGGAGCTTGAGCTGCAACGGCGTGAGCGGGGTCTTCAATTCATGCGACGCCACCGTCAGGAATTCGTCCCGGAGCGACACGGCGTGCTGGAGCTGCGCCTGTGTCTTTCTCAGCTCGGTGACATCCTGGAGCGCCAGGAGGACCGCCTCCGGATGGCCGTGCTGGGCGGGGAGGGTGCCCGCCTCCACCAGCAGGGAGTAATGCCCCGTGGGCGTGTGCCAGACGACCGGCTCTCCGTGCACGGGACTGCCCATCACCGCGCGGATGCCGGGAATCTCCTCCATGGTCAGCTCCCGGCCCGCTTCGTCCGTGAAGTAGTGAGCGCCGCCCATGTAGCTCTCCTCCCGCAGACCTCCGGGGAACTCGCCGCCGGCCAGCTGCCGTGCCGCCTGGTTCGCGAAGATGATGCGGCCGGTCACGGGCTCCACCAGGATGATGGCCACGGGCGTCCGGTCCAGCATCGCCTCCAGCCACTGCTGCTGGTTCCTCAGGAACGCGGCGGACTCCTCCAGCTTCTTCCGGGCCTCCACCCGATCCGTCACGTCGACGGCGAACGACAGCACGGAGTCCACGCGGCCCTGCACGTCGCGCAGCGGCTGGTACGCCACGTCGAACCGCCGCGTCGACTGGACCCCGTCGCCCTGGAAGTCGGCGATGACCGGGACCTCTTTTTCGATGAAGGACTCTCCCTGGCGATAGGCCTTCTCCAGGAGCCGCGAGTACTCGATCCCCCGTTCGCTCACGACATCCCTGATGGAGGCGCCCATCAGCTCCGCGCCGCCTGACAGCACCTTGTAGAGGGGGTTCACCAGCGTGAAGATCTGCCGCTCGCCGGAGAGGATGGCGATGGACGCCGGGGCGCTCGTCAGTACGGAGCGCAGCCTCGCGCGCTCGTTCTCCGCCTGGGCCTCCGCCTGCTTGCGCTCGGTGATGTCCTCCGCCGTGGACACCCACTCCCGGATGACGCCCTTCTCCCCGAACACGGGCACCGCCCGGCCCACGACGTCCCGATAGCCCCCCGCGTGGAAGCGCAGGCGGAACTCGCCGCGGTAGGACGTCTTCGTGCGCAGGGACTCCACCCAGCTGCGCACCACGCGCTTGCGGTCGTCCGGGTGGATGGCGGAGAGCCAGCCCAGCCCCAGGTGCTCCGCCTGTGTCTGGCCCGTGAAGGCCAGCCAGCGCGGTGCGGAATCCACCACCTCGCCCCGGGCGTTGGTGGACCACACCGGCTGCGCCATGGCCTCCACCAGCGAGCGGTAGCGCTGCTCGCTGGCCTGGAGCGCGTCGTGGGCCCTGCGCTGTTCGGTGACCTCCGACACGATGACACCGATGCCCAGCAACACGCCGGAGTTGGTGCGCACCGGGTAGTAGCTGACGAGGAAGTGGCGCTCCACGCCCACCTCCTTGGAGGTGGCGCCCACCACCTCCACCGTCTGCGCGCTCCCTCCCTCCAGGATGCGCTGATACTGGGGACGGAGGGTGGGCCACATCTCCGGGACGATGTCCTGCACCTTGCGCCCCAGGTGCGCGGCGCGCGGGAGGCCATTGATGGCGGCGAGCGCTTCGTTGACCTGGACGAAGCGCTGCTCCATGTCCACCACCGCGAGGCCCACCGGCGTGCTCGCCACCAGCGTCTCGAGGAGCAGCCGGGAATGCGCGTCGGAGAGGGTTTCGATGGTCTCCGGGTCGAAGCTTGCGCTGGGGCTCTCCACGCGCGCCTCCTTTGACCCCGACCCTTCCCGGCGAGCTTGGAGGCAGGGCCCCGTGACGCCGCTTCCCACCATGGGAGTGGCCTGATCTGGAGGGTGTGCATCCCCAGCGCCCACGGGCAATCCGCACCGGCCCGGAGGCGCGGCTGCCGCCTGGCCGGCACCAATGACAGACAGCCAGAGGGCCGGGCCCTCCCGTCCCGCGCATGCTCTGCCGCCGGGTCAGGCACGCGGAGGACCGGGCCCATCCCCGTCAGCTGGCTTGGATTGCCAGGGCCAGCGCCTGTCGATCTCCACCTCCAGTGTGAAGCTGAGGAAGGTCCGGATGAGGACGATGAGGCCCAGGATGATCACCTGCCGCAGCGTGGGCGCCCCCGCGACCGTGCGGATGATGTCCGCCGCCACGAGCAGCTCCAGTCCCAGAAGGATGGCGCGGCCCAGGTAGTGGCGAAGCTGGCGGTACGCCTCCGCCCGCCGTGACCCCCGTGCGTCCCGGAGGACGAGCGCCACGGACACCACCGTTCCCACCACCATCACGCCCACGCCCGAGGCGTCGAACAATTGGGCGGCCAGGGCCACCAGCTCCTCGAATCGCATCCACCGTTCCTCCTCCGGCAAAGGTGGTTTGCGACGCAGCGGACAACCACCACGAGCCACCCTCCCGTCGGTATGGGAAACTCGTCAGAATAGACACACAAAATATCAAATCAATACATGCGTGCAGTGTTGACGCCGGCCGGGCTCCTGATTCATTGTCGCCGCCCTTCGCGTGTCACAGCGGGAAATGGGCGTTTCTGCGGGGTGCCGGGGGGTGCCGTGACGCAGCAGTTTGAAACCAGACATGGCGTTGCCCTGGAGGGTCGTTTCGCGTGATTCGCGAGATCCTCAGCGGCTTGTTATGGCAGGGCCGGGTGGCCTTGCGCAGCGGCGACGTGCGGGTCTTCGCCGCGCATGGCTACGTGGATGAGGGCTACCGGCCTTCGCGCGTGCCGTTCCTCTCCGTCGTCGGTCCGCTGGGCCTGTTCCCCGAACCCGAGCGCGAGAACGGCCGCACGGGCGTCGCCACCTTCCGCGTGCCGGGCTACCTCGTCGGCAGGCCTCGCGCTTCCGGGGACAGCGTGCCCCCCAATGGCTCGCTCCAGCTGCGCCTGGATGGCCGCGCCACCGTCACCCTCACGGGCCTGCCGGGTGGCTCGTTCGCCTCCGCCGCGACCGGCCCCGCGCTCGCCGCCGCCATCAACGCGCGGCTGGCGGACGCGCTCACCGGTGGACTCTTCCAGGAGCCCACGGGCGCGCCGCTCACGGACCCCCTGCTGCTGGAGGCGCTCGCCGCCGTCATCGCGCGCTGGGACGTGGAGGGGAGCCGGCTCGCGCTCAGCTCCGACGCGGGCATCCCTTCCATGGAGTTCCGCTCCAGCGTGGAGGTGCTGCCCGTCACCGGCGGCATCGAAGGAGCACTGGGTCTGGAGCCTCCGGAGCGTTCTCAAGAGGGCCGGGTGTTCCTCAGCAAGATCCGCGCGCCCAAGGCCATGGCCATCGACGTGCAGGTGGACCTGTGGGCGGGCTCGCAGGTGGACCTGGCGTCCATCATGGACACGGTGGCGCTCTCCATCCCCACGCGTGGGCAGATGGTGCTGCGCCCGTCGCTGCTGGCCGAGGACGTGCCCGAAGGCGCCACGACGGTCCGCCTGCTGACGCGCGGTGAGCCCACCACCGTCCTGTCCCTGGTGCACCTGGAGGCCAGCGACCAGAACCTGGAGCGCGCGCGCGGCGGACGTGTGGACCTGACGCCCGGCGCGTCCTTCCTGCCCGGCACCGACGGCCTGCGCCTGTCCGGCACCGGCACCGCCTCCGTCCTCGTCTACCCCATGCCGGCCGTGCCCGACCCCTTCCACGCCGACAATCCGGCCCCGGACGGGCTGGCGTTGTCGCTGGGACTGAGCGTCGCCGCTGGCGCAGTGGAGGCGCAGACGCTGCCGGTGGCCGTGCTGATGGCGCAGGGGCAGCCCGTGCTGCGGCTCATCGTCCGCTACGTGCAGGTGGACACCCGGCTCATGGGCGAGGTGGTGGCCACCGCGACGCTGGCGCAGGCCACCGGGACGCAGGTCGCGGAGACGCGCTGGCGGCTTCCGGCGGAGCGGCTGGAGGCCGGCGTGGTGCTGCACGCGCGGCTGGAGGCGGGGGAGGGCGTGGTGTGGCTGTCGGCGGATGGGGCGCCGCAGCCGCTCCAGGACGCGGAGGCCACTCCCGCGCCGCCCGTCGCCGCGCCGGGCGTCACCGTCGCCGCGAGCGACATGGTTCTCACGCTGGGGGCGCAGGCGGGCACGCCGTTGGACTTCACGGTGGACCACGTGCACCTGGTGGCGGAGCCCGTGGGGCCGCTGGACCCCGCGCTGCGCCGCTCTGTCACCGCGGCCTCGCGCCTCAAGCCCGGCGACGTGGTGGTGCTGGGGTCGAGCGAGGACGGCTACCGCGTGGGCAAGCAGCGCTTCCAGGCGCTGGTGCTGGGGCTGGACGGCGACACCGTGACGCTCAGCCGCCCCGTGGAGGGCGCCTGGGCCCGGGGCCGCACGCTCGTGTTCCAGGAGGAGTGCTTCTTCTTCCAGACGCAGCTGCGCCGCCGCGACGACCTCTTGAACCACCTGTACCGCTGCTGCGTGGACTACCGGGTCTCCGCGCTGATGGACGAGCCGAACGCGCGCACCACCGCCCGCCTCGTCGAGACGCCCCAGCTGGACCTCATCGCGCGGGGCGCAACGCGAGGCGCCAGCGGCCACCCGGGAACATCCGTCACCGAAGTCGATACCGCCAGGCGCGGGACCATCTGAAACCAGGAGGATGAACGTGGCTGAGCGACTGCATCCAGGCGTCTATGTCGAGGAGATCAGTGCCGGTGCGCGCCCCATCGAAGGGGTGGGCACGTCCACGGCGGCGTTCGTCGGCCGCACGGCGCGAGGCATCCCGGCCCTGGCTCAGTTCGTCACCGGCTTCGCCGATTACGAGCGGGCCTTTGGTGGCCACGAGCCCGGAGAGGCGGGCCTCGTCGCGCAGGCGGTGGAGGCCTTCTTCGATTCGGGAGGACGGCGCGCCTACGTCGTGCGCGTGCTGCCCTCCGACGCGGTGGGCGGCGTGTCCGCGCCCCTGGCCTCACGCGCGGGCGGCAGCCTCAACGCCCTCACGTTCCTGGCGCGAGGCGCGGGCGAGTGGTCCGACTACCTCCGCGTCAACGTGAGCGACTCCATCAACTTCCCCAGCGAGGCGTTCCGCGTGGAGGTGACGTGGACGGAGGCCGGGGCCACGCGCCGCCTGGAGGCGTTCGAGGACGTGCGCATGGACCCGTCCAGCGAGGACTACGTCGGAGACCGCATCAACGACATCTCCCGCTACATTCGCGTGCGCGACGAGTTCCAGGTGGCGCTGGCCGCTCGGGCGCCCGGCGCGGTGCTCGTCCCGGGCGTGCCTCCCCGGCTCAAGGCCGCCGTGCTGGCCAGCACGAAGTACAGCCTCTATGACGGCGGCAAGCTCCAGGTCTCCACCTGGGACGAGGCCCAGCCGGACCTGCCCCGCACGGTGCTGGACGTCCCCATCACCCAGGCCCTGGTGGTGGCCGCCGTGCCGGGCGCCGCGTTCGTCAACGGCCGCGTGCAGCTGACCGCCACGGAGCTCAAGGCCTTCCTCTCCCAGGCCGTCACCGCGGCGGGCCTCACCAACACCTTCGTCATCAGCGGCACGGACTCGCCGGAGATTTCGCTGAAGGTGGCCACCGGGCCCACGCTCACCATCCCCAAGCCCGCGGGTGCGACGTATGACCTGGACCCGGAGGACGCCAAGGTCACCGTGGGACCGCCGGGCGCCACCACGGTGGTGCCCATCCCCATCCTGGCGGCGAACGCGGGCGCGGTGACTCCCGCGGAGCTGAACCACTCGCTGAGCGTGGCGCTGGCCGGCAGGGTCGCGTCGGTGGTGACGGACGCGCAGGGCAACACCGTCATCACGGGCCTGGCCACGGCGGCGGGCACCTCCACGCTGTCGCTCTCCGCCACCGGCTTCACCGGCACCGCCGCCGCTGGAACGGCGGGCATGGGCGCGGAGTCCTTCGACGGGCTCCAGCTCTCCATCAGCGAAACGCTCCAGCCCACGGTGCCCACCATGCTCCGGCAGCTGGGCTTCGCGCCGCGCGCCCGGGGCTACTCGGACGACTCGCCCGCGAACCCCGTCGTGCGTCCGGCGGCGGTGACGAACCTGCGGCTTCTGGGCGGCGACGACGGCGCGGGCCTCCTGGACACGTCCGACTTCGCGGGCGACGCGAAGCTGCGCACGGGCCTGCACGCGCTGGACACGGAGGACGTCAACATCGTGGCGCTGCCCGGCAAGAACGAGGTGTCGTTCATCGCCGCGGGCGTCGCGTACTGCGACAACCGGGGCGACTGCTTCTTCCTCGCGGACGGCCCCGGCGGCGTGGACAAGGACTTCGCGGTGGTGCCGGACGACGCGAAGCAGTTCGTGGAGGGGCTGCCATCGCGCTCGAAGAACTCGGCCATGTTCTATCCGTGGATCCGCGTGGCGGACCCCGTGGGCGTGGGCCGCAACCCCACGCGGCTGGTGCCGCCGTCCGGCCACGTGGCGGGCCTCTTCGCGCGCACGGACACCACGCGCGGCGTGTGGAAGGCGCCCGCCGGCATCGAGGCGTCGCTCGCCAATGCGCTGGGCCTCCAGTACCCCGTCATCGACGCGGAGCAGGACCTGCTCAACCCGGTGAGCCTCAACTGCCTGCGCCAGTTCCCCGGCGTGGGGCTGGTGTCGTGGGGCTCGCGCACGCTGGGGCCGGAACCCGAGTGGCGCTACATCCCGGTGCGCCGCACCGCGCTCTTTCTCAAGGAGTCCCTGCGGCGCGGCCTGATGTGGGCGGTGTTCGAGCCCAATGACGAAGAGCTCTGGGGCCGCATCCGCGTCGCCATCGAGTCCTTCATGCTGGGGCTCTTCCGGCAGGGCGCGTTCCAGGGCAGCACGCCCGAGGAGGCCTTCAGCGTCGTCTGCGACCGGAGCACCAACCCGCAGGAGAACGTGGACGCGGGCATCGTCACCGCGCAGGTGGCGTTCGCGCCGCTGAAGCCCGCGGAGTTCGTGGTCATCGAAATCAGCCAGAAGAGCCTGCTGGCGGCCTGATGCCCACGCCCGTCCCCGCCAACGCCCGCAACCCGCTGCGGACCTTCCAGTTCCGGCTCCGGATGAGCACGTCCGCGGCCGGCGACTACGTGGCGGGAGTGCGCACCGTGTCCGGCATGTCCGTCAGCGTGGGCGCGTACGAAACCTGGGAGGGCGGCAACAACCTGCACCGCTACGCCCAGCCCCACAAGGTGAACTGGGAGCCGCTCGTGCTGGAGCAGGGGCTGGCGCTGGACGACACGCTGGAGCGCTGGGCGCGCGCGGTGCTGGAGTTCGCGCGCACCGGCAAGGCGCCCGGCGAGCCGGTGAAGCGCGACCTCTTCCTCGACGTGTGGGACGCCTGGGCGCACCCCACGGACGTGCCCCCGCCCGGAGGCATGGCGGCGCGCATCCGCAGCTTCCACGTGCACAACGCGTGGGTGAGCAAGCTCCACGCCCTGCCCAAGCTGGACGCCATGGCGGGCGAGGTGGCGCTCCTGACGTTGGAGCTCACCCACGAGGGCTGGGAGCCGGTGCCCCGGCCCGTGTTGTCCACGCCCACGACGAGCCTCCCGGCGCCCTGACGTCTCCATTCGAGGAGTGAAGCCATGCCCCGATTCGTCGAATCCACGAAGCGCGACCCGTACCGCAACTTCAACTTCCGCGTGCTCTTCAACAACATCGAGGTGGCCGCGTGCCGGAAGATCTCCGGCCTCACCGGCACCGTGGAGGTGGTGAAGTTCCGCTCCGGCAACAGCCCGTCCTCCGTGGACGAGCTGTCCCCGGGCCGCGTGCACTACGAGCCCCTCACGCTGGAGGCGGGCCTCACCCAGGACACGACGTTCCGGGACTGGGCCACCCAGCTCATCCGCCATGAGGCCACGCCCGGCTTCCGCGCGGCGGAGCCGGACTTCCGGCGCACCGTGGAGATTCTGGTCTTCGACCTGGACTTCAACCGCGCGGTGAAGAAGTTCGTGCTGCGCAACGCGTGGGTCTCGAAGTTCACCGCGATGTCGGAGCTGGCCGCGGAGGCGAACGAGATCATCATCGAGCAGCTGGAGGTCCAGCACGAGGGCTTCACGCTGGAGCCGGTGGTCTGACGTGCTCCTGGAACCTCCCATCCCGGTGCTGCTGCCGCACGGCCTCTTCGACGAGGACGGCCGCTGTCACCGCCAGGGCGAGCTGCGCCCGCTCACCGGCCGCGAGGAGTGGGCGCTGGCCCAGGCCGGCGAGCGTCCCGGCCCGCGCGCGGTGAGCGGGTGGCTGGCGGCGTGTCTGGGACGGCTGGGGGACTACCCGCGCGTGGACGCGGAGCTGGCGGCCTGCCTCACGCGCGGAGACCGGCACCACCTGGCGCTGCACCTGCGGGCCCGGATGTACGGGGACCGCGTCGCGCTGGTGGCGCGCTGCCCGGCGCCCGGATGCGAGGCGATGGCGGACGTGGACGTGCGGCTCTCCGCGCTCTCACCGGAGCGGGTGGACGCGGCGCCGGAGGTGCTCACCGTGGCGCTGCCGGAGGGACGGGCGGAGGTGCGTGAGCCCACGGGCGAGGACGACGCGCTGCTCGCGGAGGCGCATGGCACGCGGGCGGAGCGGTCCGCGCTCCTGTGGTCGCGGCTGGTGGTGGTGGACGGGCAGGCGCTGAGCCCTTCCGCGTGGCTGGCGCTGCCCGCGCGCTCACGGCACGCGGTGGCGCTGGCGTTGGCGGACGGCACGTCCGCGCCGGACCTGGGGCTGCTGGCGCGCTGTCCGAGGTGCTCCGCGTGGTTGGAGCTGGAGCTGGATCCGTTCGCGCTGCTGGCTCGCGAGCTGCGGGGCGGGGCGGCGCGGCTGGAGACAGAGGTGCACGTGCTGGCCTTCCACTACCACTGGTCTGAGGCGGACATCCTGTCCCTGCCGAGGGCCCGGCGGTGGCGCTACCTGGAGCTGCTTCGCAACGAGCTGGAAGGCCGTCCGCTGGTGGATGGCTGGAGCTGACGAGAGGACGCACACGCCATGGCCCCACCCCCGGTGCAAGGACAGGTCGGACTCACCCGCCGCGAGATGGAGCGTGAGCTCGCGTGGATGCTGCGCAGCGTGCCGGATGACCCCAAGGAGTTCGTGAAGCTGTTCACCCAGACGATGGTGGCGCTGATGGACAAGAACAACGAAGCCATTGCCCGGAGCCTCGCCCAGCGCGAGCCGGCCGGCGCCCGGGGCAACGGATGACGCGCAACCTGGACCCGACGCTCATCGCGTTCGACCAGCAGCTCCAGAAGGGCATGCTGGTGACGCTGCCGCCGTCGTCCGCCGACCCGAAGGCCGAGCCGGGAGTGATCGCGCTGCGCTTCCAGTACAACCCGGAGACGGTGACGCGCACGCGCGCGGGCCAGTGGGAGACGAAGCCCGGCAAGACGCCCGAGCAGACCAAGATCCTCACCGACGGCCAGCGCGGCGGCGGCCTGCACGCCAAGAGCGAGACGATTGCCCTCAAGCTCGTCTTCGACGTGACGGAGGCGCTGCTGCGGGACACCGTGGGGGAGGGCGTCCAGGGCGTGCTGCCGGAGCTGGCCGTGCTGGAGGGCATGGCGCTGGGCAAGGACCAGACGGGGGACGAGGAGAAGAAGCCCGCGACGAAGCTCATCTCGCTCAACCCCACGGAGCTGCTCTTGATGCTGGGGCCGCGCACCTTCCCGGTGGTCATCACCGGGATGACCATCGTGGAGCAGCGATTCGACCCGGCGTTGTTCCCGCTGCGCGCGGAGGTGGACCTGCGCATGCGCATCCTGGAGGTGGGGGAGAACGCGGCGAACAACAAGGTGGCCCAGGCGTTCGCGAACCTGCGCGACCAGCGCCTGCGGATGGAGGACCTGGCGGCGGTGAAGGGCGCGGACGCGAGCACCCTCATCGCGCAGGCCCTGGCGCCGCAGGTGAAGCTCAACGGGGCGAGCTGAAGAGACGGCCATGAGCGACCCCTCCTCGCGACACAAGGACCTGCCGACGTACGCGGTGCCGCTGGGCCCGGAGGGCGCCACGGTGTCGCTGTACGTGCCCCGCGTGGCGCCGCGCGTGCCCACGTCGCTGTTGCACAAGGTGGTGGCGGGGGACCGGTTGGACCTGCTCGCGCAGCGCTACTTCAGCGACCCGTTCCAGGCGTGGCGCATCGTGGACGCCAACCCCACCTTCGAGCCCGAGGCGCTCCTGGAGCCGGGCACGGTGCTGTTCATCCCGGAGAAGCCCTGATGGCGGAGCAGCGCGCGGCGTTCCTCCAGCTGTGGATCGACGGGCTGCCCATGACGGACGCCCGTGGCCGGGTGTCGCGCCTGGAGGTGGATGAGCGCACCGACGACGCGTCGTCCTTCCACCTGTCCCTGGACATGGCGCCCACGGACTCGGGGGACTGGGACGCGCTGGCGGACGGGCGCTTCGCGCTGCTCAAGCGCGTCACCATCTGCTTCGGGCTGGGCGCTCCGGACAGCGAGGCGCCGGACGTGCAGGACGTGGTGTTCGACGGCTACATCACCGCGGTGGAGCCGTACTTCGGCCCTTCGCGCGTGCCGGACTCGTCGCTGGAGGTGTACGGGCTGGACGCGTCGTGCCTGATGCACCTGGAGGAGCGCACGCGCTCGTTCAGCGGCCTGTCCGACGCGGGCATCGTGCGGCAGGTGTATGGGGAATATGGCTTCGCGCTGGACGTGCAGGAGACGGCGCCCGTGCGCGACCCGGCGCGGGCGGTGGTGCTCCAGCGTGGCACGGACGCGTCGCTCCTCCGGTGGCTCGCGCGGCGCAACGGTTATGAGGCCTTCGTGGAGCGCAAGCCGGGGCCGGTGGGCGCGGGCGCCAACGCGGCGCCGGAGAGCGTGGGCCACTTCCACCTGCCCCGGCCGGACGGCCCGAAGCAGCCGGACCTGTCGCTCATCCCTCGCTCCACGCCGTCCGTCATCGAGCTCAAGGCGCGTTGGGAGAGCCACCGCCCCACGGAGCTGCACGGGGAGCACATCGACGAGCGCACCCGGCGGATCCGCTCCGCCACGGTGACGGCGCCTCGCTTTCCTCGCATGGGGCCCACCGGCCGCGCGGACATCCTGAAGGCGCGCATGGCGGCGGTGCTGCCGAAGCGGCCCCAGACGAAGGCGGTGGGCCTGCAGTACGTGGACGTGCCGCACGACGTGCCGGAGGTGGAGAACCTGGCGTGGTCGGACTACCGCGAGGCGGACTGGCTCGCGGAGGCGAACGGCACGGTGCAGGGCCTGCGCTACGAGCGCATCCTCCGCGCCCGGCGTCCGGTGGGGCTCGTGGGGGCGGGCAAGCTGATGGATGGCACCTGGTACGTGCGCGGCGCCCGGCACCGCTGGGTGTGGGCGGAGGCGCTGGCCCGCTACGAGGTGGACGTGGACCTGGCGCGCGACGCGCTCAACGGGGTGGCGTGATGGGACGCGGCCTGTACTTCCCCTTCCAACTGGGAGACCTGGGCACGCCGCGCACGGTGGGGCCCTCGCAGGTCATCCGCCAGCAGTTGGAGCAGTTGCTCTTCACGCTGCCCGGGGAGCGGGTGAACCGGCCGCGCTTCGGGTGCGGCGTGCAGCGGATGGTGTTCGGTGCCGCGAGCCCGGAGGCCGCCGCCACGGCCGAGTACGTCATCCGCCTCAACGTGCAGGAGTTCATGCGCGACCAGGTGCGCCTGGACGCGGTGAAGGTGAGCGCCGAGGACGCGACGCTCTACGTGGACATCCTCTACACGCTGCTGGCGACGGGTGAGGAGCACGCGGAGCTGTTCCGCCGGGACCTGGAGGCGCCGCCGTGAGCTCGCGGGTCCTGACATTGCCACTGGAGGCGTCGCTCGCGGAGGCGCAGGCCGCGTTGGAGACCACGCCGCCGGGCGAGGTGGAGTGGGTGCTGCCCGTGGGCGAAGGCGTGCTCACCACGAACTTCGTCGTCGGCACGCCCGCGCACGCGCTGCGGCTCACGGGGGGGCCGGGCGTGACGCTGCGGCTCGACGGCGGGACGCTCGAAGTCACGGGGCTCGTCACCGGACTGTCGGGCGTGACGGTGGTGGCGGTGGACGCCGGGGTGGTCCTCCTGGGGGCACGGGTCGAGGTGTCGGACGTCACGGTGAACGCCACGGCGTCGGGGGATTGCGCGGCGGTGAGCGTGGAGACGCCGGATGGCACGGTGGTCATCGACTCGCTCACGGTGACGCAGGCGAAGGGCGAGGTGGCGACGGGGCTCCGGCTCCTGGCGACCGAGGCCCGCGTCACGGGCCTGTCCGTGGACGGAGTGAGGGCCACGGTGGGGGACGCCTTTGGCGTGCGGGCGGTCTGCCAGCGCTCGCAGTGGGCGGACGTGGCGGTGAGCAACGTCATGGGCATGGAGACGGGCGTGGGCCTGGAGCTTGCGGGCTTCACCCGCGCGGACCTGTCCGGGCTCACGGTGTCCGAGGTGTCCGGGCCGAACGCGACCGGCGCGCGGGTGCTGGTGGCTCGGGGGGAGGGCGAGGGCCTGTCCATGGTGGACGTGTCCGTGAGCGAGGTGAACGCGTTCGGGGTGCAGTGGAGCATCGGGCTCGTGGCGGCTTCGGTGGGCCCGCTCCAGGTGCGTGGCTTCACCGTGCAGCGGGTGCAGGGCGGGTTCCCGATGGGGCTGCTCGCGCTGGGTGGGCGGAGCATCGAAGTGGCCATGGGCCAGGTGGAGGACATCGCCGCCGGAACGCGCGCCACGGGCATGCGGGTGCTGGGGGGACCTTCGCTGGAGCCGGTGGTGGTTCGCGACGTGGAGGTGAGCCGTGTGTCGGCGGCGCCCGTGCCGGTGTCCGCGCAGCCCGCTGCGGCGTGGTCAGACTGGCTCACCGTCGCGTTGGATGCACTGTCTGCTTCGGTCGCGGGGCCGCTGACGCTGCCTGGGTTTCCCATGGATGCGGACGTCGTGGGCCTGCACGTGGCCGCGCCGCTGGGCGGCCTGGAGCCGGTGCTGGACGTGGGCACGCCGGGGGAGATCGCCGTCGAGGACTGCTCCCTCTTCGTCATCACCGGCACCGCGTTGCAGCTGGAGGGCGGGCTGCGCACGGCGCTGGTGCGGCGCACCGAGGCCTGGACGTCGGTGCACGCGGGCTGGCTCCAGGCGGAGCAACTGCTGCTCGCGCAGCTCACCTGGCACCGGCATGCGCATGGGCTGCGGTTGGGACCCGGGGAGATTCGCGCGTACGACTCGCTCTTCACGGCCATCGTGGGCGCGCCCTTCGTGCTGGAGCCAGACGCGGAGCTGTCCGCATCGCCCGCGCTGTTCGCGCAGGGCGCGGCCCCGCCGTTCCTGGAGGTGGGGCCGCTGCCGTACCGGACGCCGGGGACTCCGGAGGTCCCTCCCGTGTTGCTCACCGGCGGCCTGCCGCCACCGGAGACCGTGGACCTGCGGCTGGTGCCGGATGCGGCCATCTCGCGCGCGGCCGTGCCGGTTCCGGGCGATGGTCCTCGTGACCCGGCGCCGTTCATTGGCGCGTGGGCTCCGGACGTGGTGCCGGGCTGTGACGTGCGGGATCCGCAGCCGCGCCCGTGGCTCGCGGCCCCGGAGCGGCCGGCGCCTGGCGCGCTGGTGGACTACCGGGCCCGCGACGCGCAGTCGCTGCTGGCGGTGATGCTGGAGCGGGCCCGCACGGTGATGGCGCAGTGGGAGGACCGGGGGCCCGCGGACTTCAAGACCATGTTGCTGGAGGCCGTGGCCGCGCAGCTGGACTCGCTGGCGTACCAGCAGGAGCGCGCGGTGGTGGAGGGCTTCCTGGAGGATGCCCGGTTGCGGCGCTCCGTGGAGGACCACGCACGCGGGCTGGATTGCGTGCCGGACCCGGGGCTCTCCGCCACGGTGATGCTGCGGTTCAGGTTGGATCCGGAGGCACTCGCGGCGCTGGTGAAGGCTCGGCTGGAGGAACTGAACCTGACAGTGCTGCCGCCCGGCACCACCGCGCTGGAGTTCCTCACCGGTGGCGGCGTGCTGGAGATTCCCGCCGAAACGCTGGTGGCGAATGGCTCCACGGACGAGCACTCGCTGGTGTTCGTCACCGAGTCGCCCCTGTCGTACTTCCCCCGGCTGGAGGCCGTGACGCTCGCGGAGTCCGTGCAGTTGGGGGACACGGGCGCCACGCTCACGGGCCTGTACCCGGAGCTGGAGCCCGGCCGGTGGCTGATCCTCTACCAGGGCCGCGGCGAGGGCGGACACGTGGTGCGAGTGACGTCCGTGGCGCTCGCCACCGATACGACCTTCGTCGGGTGGGACCCGCGCAGGTTCGCGCCGGAGGTATTCCTGGCACCGGGAGACCCCGCGCCCGGGCCTCGCGCGACGGTGCTGGGCAACGTGGTGCCCGCGCATCACGGGCTGCCGGTGACGCCGCTTCCAGAGGGCTTCGAGGCGGACTCGGCGGAGCCCTTCGCGCGCAGCCTCGCGCAGTGGCGCGCGTTGCTGTCCCCGGTGGTGGACGGCAGCGAGGAGCGCGAGTTCGCCCTGCCGTTCCATCCAGTCAGCGTCCAGGCCTCCGGGTATCCACTGCCGGAGGAGACGTCGCGGCGCGGGACACCCCAGCTCCAGGTGAGCGTGGAGGACGACCCCTGGACGCTGGTGGACGACCTGTCCGTCCAGGGGCCGGGGGATGAGGTGTTCGTGCTGCGCGCGACGCCCACGGGTGGCGCCAGCCTTCGCTGGGGCGATGGCGTCAACGGCGCCGCGCTGCCGCCTCGGGAGACGACGCTGGGACTGTCGCTGCGCGTCGGGCTGGGGACGGTGGCCAACGTGGGGGAGGGCGTGCTCACGCGGTTGCTCCAGGTGCCGTTGGATCCGCAGCGCTCCGCGTCCGCGGGCGAGCTGCTGGCCCAGTCGATGGACGACGTGCGCGCGTTGGTGCGCGTGGACAACCCGCTGCCTGCGGTGGGGGGACGCGACGCGGAGTCGCTCGACTCCCTTCGTTACCGCGCACCGGCGGGCGTGTCGCAGCCGCTGTCCGCCGTCACGGTCGATGACTACGTGCGGATGCTCCAGCAGATGCCGGAGGTGGCGGGGGCTTCGGCGCGCGCCGTGGACCGGGACCTGCGCACGGTCATCCGCGTGACGGTGTTGCTGCGCGACGAGGACACACTCGACCGCGACGAGCTGCTTCGCCGCTGGGCTGGAGTGCGCAGCCGGCTGGAGGAAATCCGCCTGCTGGGCGTGGACGTGGAGGCGCTGCCGCCCAAGTGGGTGCCGCTCGACTTGGACCTGGAGGTGGATGCCGAGCCGCATGCGCAGGCCGACCAGGTGCGCGACGCGGTGGTGGGCGCCATCGCTGGGGACGGCGGCCTGTTGGATCCGGACCGCTCTGGCCTGAACGGCGACGTGCAGCTCGCGGACCTGTACCAGGCGGTGCTGCGCGTACCGGGTGTGACGGCGGTGCGGGTGAAGCGCTTCCGCCGGCTGGAGCCCCACGCGCAGGAGCGGCTGGAGGCGGGCGTCATTCCCATTGGACCGGACGAGGTGGCCACCGCTCGGGGTGGTTATTGGCCGGGTTCGGAAGGCGTCCTCACCGTGCAGGTGTGCGGAGGCCTGCGATGAGTCGCGTTCCTTCCACGCACCAGGCGCTGACGCATGATCAGCTCCGCACCCGGCTGGGCGAGTCGGCGCGCATCGTCTACGCCCGGCTGGACGAGGCGCCCACGTGGAATCCTCTCGCGTACGCGGCGCCATCCTCGGTGGACCTGGGGCGGGGCCTGCTGGACAGCGTGGCGCTCGCGCTGCATGTGCTGTGGACGTATCAGCAGGCGTGGGCGGAGGAGGGCTTCCTCGCCACCGCGCGGCTGGAGGACTCCGTCTCCAAGTTGCTCGGGCACATCGGTTATCGGCCGAGCCCGGGCACCGCGGCGGTGGGGCTCCAGCACTTTCGCTGCAAGGCGAACGTGCGCGGCACGCTGTCCGCGGGAACGGCGGTGAATTCGGCGGCGGAAGGGGAAGAGACCGCCGCCGTGTTCGAGACGCTCGCGCCGCTGCGCCTGTCGCCGGAGCTCAACGAGCTTCGCGCGTTCCTGCCTCCTCCGGTTGGAGCAGGGACCGGAGCTGGAGCCGGGACGGGCGCGGGAACGGGCACGGGTGGAACGGGTGGGGGGACCGGCGCGCCTTCTGGCGAGCCGGGTGAGCCCGGGGCTCCGGCGCCCACGGGCGGCATCTTCGGGCCTGGCTCTGTGGTCGCGGGGCTCCAGGAGCGCATCGAGGTGCAGCGCCACGGTCCGCTGGAGGAACGGCAGGTGGCTCGTGCGAAGCAGGATGCTCGCAAGCTGGCGTCGTTGATGAAGACGCTGGACCTGGGTGGAGATGCCGCGTGCAAGAGCACGCTGGACGCGCTCTGCGAACAACTGTGCGAGGCCCAGAAGGTCGTGGCGCAGGCCGTGCCTCCGCCCGGCCGTCCCGTCGGCGCGTTGTCCGAGTCGCAGGAGATCCTCGCCCGCCAGCTCCGGAACTTGCAGAAGCGGCAGGCGGACGCACTGGCCGCGCTGGAGGAGGCGCTGGCCCCGTGCGCGGACGAGGATCCGACAGTGCACGCGGTCCGGTTGGACAAGATGGTCACGTTCCTGGATGCCTTCGTGAACAGCCTCATCCAGGAGGCGCGGGATCAACTCGTCATCCTCAAGGGCAGTGAAGCGCTGAACCGGGCGGACCAGGCCTTTGGCGCGGAGGCGGGCGTGGCCCGGCCGCTGGGCGTGGCGGCATCTGGCACGGACAGCCTCTATCTGCCGCCGCTGACGGATGCCTCCGGGCTCACCTCGCAGGATCCACCGGTGCGCCCGGGAGACTGGTTCGTGCTGGCCGAGGACGTGGAGCGCCTGGGCCCCGGCGGAGCGAAGGGCACGGAGCGGCTCTACCGAGAAGCGCTGCGAGTGCTGCGCGTCCGCACGGAGGTCCCGCCCGGTCAGCGCACGCCGATGACGCAGGTGACGTTCCAGCCGCCGCTGTCGCGCGCGTACGCGTTGGATCGCGTGGTGCTGCTGGGCAACAACACGCTCGTCAGCGAGGGCTCCACGGTGGAGGAGGTCGCCGTGCCCGCGCTGGATCTGCGCACGGTGCCGCTGCTGCATGGACCGGTGACCTGGCTGCGCGACCCGAGCCGAGCGGGAGGCCGCCGCCCGGAAGTGTCCCTGACGGTGGGGGGACGCGCGTGGCATCCGGTGGATTCGTTGTTGGACGCCGCGCCGGATGAGCTGGCCTTCGCGGTGGAGCCGCTACCGGCCGGGGCCGCGAGGCTTCGTTTCGGGGAAGGGGAGCACGGTTCGGCATTGCCCCTGGGCGCGGAGGTGCGGGTCCGCTACCGCGTGGGCAGAGGGACGGGAGGCAACCGGGCCGCGCTGCGGTTGCTGGCGATGGCGAGCCCGCACCCGTGCGTGGAGAAGACGTTCAACCCGTTGCCGCTGGCCGGAGGAACGGATCCGGAGGCACCGGCGCTGGCGCGCGTGCGAGGGCCCGCGGCGGTGGGCGCGATGGACCGCGCCGTGTCTCTCTCGGACGTGCGTGCGCTGACGTTGGTGTTCGACGGAGTGCACCGCGCGAACGTGTTCCGGGACGGCGTGCGCCGCCGTTCGTTGAAGGTGGTGGTCTCCGGGCCAGAAGGAGCGGCCCTTGGCGCGTCGGACCTGGAAGCCCTCCACGCGCACCTGGCGGCACGGGTGGCGCCGAAGGTGGAGCTGCACCTGACCAACCGGCAGCGCGTGGAGGTGCGGCTGCGGGTGCTGCTGCGCGTGGTGAAGGGCGCGGATCCGGTCGCGGTGCTTCAAGAGACGCGCCTGCGGTTGGGCGTGGATCGCGACCCGGAGCGCGAGCCCGGCCTGCTGGATCCGGATCGCGTGGAGCTGGGACAGGACCTGCAACTGTCGGACGTGTACGGCGCGCTCGCGGGCATCGAGGGACTGCGCTCAGTGGTCGTTCAGCGGCTGCACCGCGAAGGTACGCCGCCAGCCCTCTTCGAGCGCATCGTCACCGCGCCCGGCGAGCTGCTCGCATGGGCTCCGCCGTCCGGAGAAAGCGATGGCGTCGCGCTCACCTACGAGGAGGCCCAGGACCTATGAGCCCCGCCTCGATGCGCCTGAACAAGCGCTGCCTCACGCCCCGGGACACGGACTCCGTCCCCGTGGATGCACAGGTGGGAGCCCGACTGGGGCCCCTCCATGGAGGCGCACCGCGCGAACCTGTCCGACTGTCGGACAGGTTTGGACGACCGCGGGGGGACTCCCGGGCCTGTCGGGCTCCCCGGGACGCTGCCTGTCGGACCTGCCGCGCCAGCCGGTGTGGCTGGGGGACGCCCCCGCTCCCGCCGGGCCCCGGAAACCTGTCCGACTGTCGGACAGGTTTGGAGCGGTCAGGGCGGGAGGGGGACCGCCTTGAGG
>NZ_RAWN01000094.1:0-33997 GCF_003668895.1 Corallococcus sp. AB045 | reverse complement strand
ACCTGGGACATCGCGTCACTCCCGAGGGCCGTTCCGACCCACCAGGATGCCCGCTGCTGCCCGGACAGCACCCGGAGCGAAATCTTCGCATGCCATGCGAGCGTGGTCGGGACTTTCGGTGGAAGGCGAGTATGCTGGGGCTTCCCCAAACCCGGCCCCGCCTCCCCGCCCGTGGCAGAACCCAGTCCCCAGCAATTCGGCAAGTACGTCCTGATCTCCAAGCTTGCCGCGGGGGGCATGGCGGTCACCTACCGCGCGCGTATGACGGGCGCGATGGGCGTCACCAAGCCCTGCGTCATCAAGCAGATCCTCCCGCACTTCGTGGACGACCACGACTTCGTGGAGATGTTCATCAGCGAGGCGCGCCTCGTGGCGGGCCTGACGCACGGGAACATCGCGCAGATCTTCGACTTCGGTGAGGTGGACGGGCAGTACTTCATCGCCATGGAGCTGGTGCACGGCCAGCCCCTGTCGAAGGTGCTGCGGCGCGCGTCGCGCGCGGGCGTCGGGTTCCTCCCGCAGCCCCTGGCGCTGCACATCGCCAGCAAGCTGTGCGAGGGCCTGGACTACGCGCACCGCCACGTGGGCGAGGACGGCCAGCTGCTGGGCCTGGTCCACCGCGACGTGTCCCCGGACAACGTCCTCATCTCCTACGAGGGCGAGGTCAAGGTCATCGACTTCGGCATCGCCAAGGCCACGAGCGCCGTGGAGGCCAGGACGTCTCCGGGCACGCTCAAGGGCAAGTACCCGTACTTCTCCCCGGAGCAGGCGCAGGGCCGGCAGGACCTGGACGCGCGCACGGACGTGTACGCGGCGGGCGTCGTCCTCTACGAGATGCTCTGCGGCCGGCGCCCCTTCGAGGGCGAGTTCGTCACCGTGCTGCCCCGCATCATCACCGGCGACTGCCTGCCCCCGTCCGCCGTCAACCCGGGCATCGGCGAGGACCTGGAGACCATCGTCGCGCACGCCATGGCGGTGGACCGCGAGGCCCGCTACCAGACGGCGAAGGACCTGAGCGAGTCCGCGGTGGAGCTGCTCTACCGGGACACGCCGCGCTTCACGCCCACGATGCTGAGCCAGCTCATGACGTACCTCTTCGCGGAGGAGCTGGCCGCCGAGGGACGCAAGGTGGAGCTGCCGCCCGGCTTCAAGGAGCAGCTGGCCGCGTGGCAGTCGCCGTCGTCGGAGCCGTCCCAGGGCCGCGCGCGGATGCCGTCCAGCAACGGCCGGGCTTCCAGCCCCGGCGTGGCCCGCCCGTCCAGCCCGGGCGTGGCGCGGCCCTCCAGCCCCGGCGTGCGCGCGTCCGGCAGCACCCCCGGCCTGCGCCCCTCGACGGAGGGCACCCCGCGCCGCTCGGCCACCCAGGCCACCGCCGTGCGCAGGAGCAGCACCGGCGTGCGCCGCGTGACGACGCCAGGGGGCACCCGCGAGAACACCAGCACCGGCCGCCGCCCCCTGCCTCCCGAGCTTCAGCCCGAGCCGGACACCGACGGGGGCACGGAGCCCACGGCGATGCCGCGGGCGCTGCCCACGCTGGCCGCGCCGCATGACACGCCGGTGGAGACGGCCATCGCGACGGAGCCGCGGGAGTCGCCCGAAGCGTCCGAGCCGGACGAGAAGGAGGCCCCCCGCGCCCGCACCACCGCGGACGACGCGCGCGAGAAGCTGGCCGCCGAGGCCGCCGAGCGCGAGGGCAAGCGCACGAAGCAGGTGCGCCAGCTGAGCATGGCCGTGTTCGGCATCACCGGCGTGCTGCTCGTCATCGGCCTGCTCATCCACTTCCTGTCCCCGTCCGAGGAGGGCGAGGTCTCCAACGAGCCCGTCGTCCTGTGGATCACCTCCAAGCCGGAGGGGGCCTCCGTCGTCGTCAACGGCCGGCCGGTGGGGAACACGCCCAGCCGCATCATCGGCGCGGATCAACGGACGTCCCACACCATCGTCGTCACCAAGCCGGGCTACCGCGCCTGGACGCGGCGCTTCACGCCCAACCAGCAGGAGGTCCACCTCAAGGCGGAGCTGGAGGTGGCGCCCGGCACCACCCAGATGGCGTCGGAGATTCCCACCTCCACCACGCTCGACGCGGGCGCCCCGGCCCCTGACGCGGGCACGGGCGCTGTCGCCGCCGCCGTTGTCCCTGGCGGCGACGCGGGCACCGCCCTGGATGTGGACGGAGGCCTGGCCTCCACGGACGCGGGGACCGGGTCCGTCGACTCCGCCGGGGCCACCGGCGCCGACGCCGACCCGCTGGCCAACGACAAGGACCGCGAGATGCGGCGCATGGACTACCCCACGCGCCTGCTGGTGCTGCGCCCCAGGTACAACGCGCTGCCGCTGCCGGAGTACCCCACGGCCACCATCGACGTGTCGCCCGGCGCCGCCTACTCCGTGTGGACCGAGGGCAGCGCGGCGTTCGCGGAAGGCGACGGCACCGCGTCCGGCACGCTCGTCTACTACGCGGAAGGCGACCTGCCGGCGGACAACACCGTGGGTTTCGTGAGCAGCGCGCCACGCACCATCAAGGGCGCGAAGAAGCTCCACTTCTTCGCTCTGGACGACACCGGCCCCGAAGACAACCGCGGCTCCATCCGCGTGCACCTGCGGCAGTCCGCGTACATCCCGCCCCGCTCCGTGCTGTTCGAGCCGGAGAAGAACGCCCTGAACGTGAAGCCCCAGCACCAGATGCTGCTGCGCGGACTCAACCCCAAGTCCACCTATGCCTTCACCGTGCGCGACGACTTCGCGGAGGTCCGCTCCGGCCCCAATGGCCGCGTGCACACGGTGCTGTGCGTGGAGAAGGGCCCCAAGGCCGAGTCCGTGCGAAGCACGCACCGCCTCTTCGAGACGGGCAAGCGCTACCAGGTGTCCGGCGTACAGGACCTGAGCTGCCTCTTCCCCGACCTGCAGCTGGGGGACAACCAGGGCGCGCTCGACTTCGACATCGTCGACGTGACGAACATGTCCCGCAAGGAACGCGCGGAGGCGCTGCGCGGCGCCAAGCGCTCCGAGCGCTAGCGGGCGGACACCCGGGCCCCCGCCCGGGAGCACGTCCAGCAGACGGGCGTTGGCTCCACTCCCAGTGCCACCCTGACGCGCTGCTCCCGCGCGCAAGGGCAGTGCCTACCCTCACGGACATCCACTTCTTCTCTTCTGGAGTCCGTCCATGATGCCTGTCCTGTCCTCCACCGGTCTGGTGCTGCACAACCTGGGGCTCGCCGTGGGGTTCGGCGGTTCGCTCTTCGGCAAGGTGGCGCTCAACCCCGCCGTGAAGGTGATTGGTTCCCAGGCGGAGCGCGGGCAGGTGGTGAACGCCGCGTGGAACGGCTTCAACATCGTCAACGCCGCGTCCGTGGGCCTGGCGGCCATCACCTGGCTGGTGGGCCGCTCGCACCTGACGGGCCGGGAGATCGACCGCACCACGCGCGGGCTGGTCATCGCGAAGGACGTGCTGCTGGGCGCCACCGTGGCGCTGGGCGCGGCCAACATCTTCGGCGGGGCGTACCTGGCGAAGCAGGCCCCCGAGGGCGCCGTCCCCGTGGAGTCGGGCCTCACGCCCACCGTGGGCACGCCGGAGAAGGCCGCGAAGACGATGCGGGCGCTGGACGCGGGCGGCATCGCGAACCTCGCCGCCATGGCGGGCGTCATCGGCATCACCGCCATCCTCAACATGCGCGCGGGGGCGTCCTCGCGCTGGTCACTGGTCGCCAGGTTCCTTCCGTAAGGGCTCACGGGGGCCGCCGTGCGTCACTTCCGCGGCCCGGCTCGAAAAGGATGGGAAGGGCACGTGGGCGCGGAGCCGGAAAACGGCACCGGGCCCACGGGTCTTTCTCCCATGGGCCCGGCGTGGTGATTCAGGCACCGCGGACAGCGAACCTCAGATGTCCAGGTTCTGCACGTCCAGCGCGTTGCGCTCGATGAACTCGCGGCGCGGCTCCACCGCTTCACCCATGAGCAGGGAGAAGATCTCGTCGCTCTCCACCATGTCCTCCACCCGCACCTGGAGCAGCGTGCGGCGGGTGGGGTCCATGGTCGTCTCCCAGAGCTGCTCCGGGTTCATCTCGCCCAGACCCTTGTAGCGCTGCAGGCCCAGGCCCTTCTGCGCGTCCTTGCGGACCGCGGCCAGCACCTCCTGCACGGAGAACGCCGACACCTCGCCCGCGTCCACCTGGACGAGGTAGGGCGTCTTGCCCAGCGAGTCGAACGCTTCGCGCAGGGCGACGAGCTCCAGGTACTCCGGCGAGGACAGGTAGGCCTGGTCGAAGACGGACTCGCGCATGGAGCCGTTCACGTCCGTCGTCACCACCAGCCGTTTTGCCTCCTGGTGCTCCGCGTCCTGCTCCAGCCGCGTGGACAGCCGGCCCATCACGTCCGGCATGCGCCGCTGGCAGTACTCGCGCATGGTGACGATCTCCGCCTCCACCGCCGCCCCGTCCGCGAGCGTCTCCGAGCGCAGGCGGGTGGCCTGCACCAGCGCGTCCACGATGCGCGCGTCGCGGCGCTTGGCCTGCTTCTCCAGCCGCTCCTCGTAGGTGATGACCTTCTCCAGCAGCGCCTTGAAGTCGCTGCCGCCCAGCTCACCGGCCGGCGTCTTCACCCGGCAGTGCTCCGCGGCGATGCGCAGCAGGTACTCGTTGAGGGCGCGCTCGTCCTTGACGTAGCTGTCCTTCTTGTTGCGCGTGACTTTGTAGAGCGGCGGCTGCGCGATGTAGACGTAGCCCCGGTCGATGAGCTCGCGCATCTGCCGGTAGAAGAACGTGAGCAGCAGCGTGCGGATGTGGCTGCCGTCCACGTCTGCGTCCGTCATCAGGATGATGCGGTGGTAGCGCGCCTTCTCCGGGTCGTAGTCCTCCGCCCCGATGCCCGTGCCCAGCGCGGTGATGAGCGTGACGATTTCGGCGCTGGTCAGCATCTTCTCGAAGCGCGCCTTCTCCACGTTCAAAATCTTGCCGCGCAGCGGGAGGATGGCTTGGTTGCGCCGGTCCCGGCCCTGCTTCGCGGAGCCACCTGCGGAGTCACCCTCCACGATGTACAGCTCGCTCTCGTGCGGGTCGCGGCTCTGACAGTCCGCGAGCTTTCCGGGCAGACCGCCGCCGTCCAGCACGCCCTTGCGGCGCACCGTCTCACGGGCCTTGCGCGCGGCGAGGCGGGCGCGGCACGCGTCGCCAATCTTCACCACGACCTTCTTGGCGAGCGGCGGGTTCTCCTCCAGGAAGGAGGCGAGCTGATCATTCACCATCTGCTCGACCAGGCCCTTCACCTCGCTGTTGCCCAGCTTCGTCTTCGTCTGGCCCTCGAACTGGGGGTTGGAGAGCTTCACGGAGATGACCGCGGAGAGGCCTTCACGCGCGTCTTCACCCGTGGGCGTCTCCTTCAGGTCCTTCCAGAGACTGCCCTTCTCCGCGTAGCTGTTGAGCGTGCGCGTGAGCGCGGCCTTGAAGCCGGACAGGTGGCTGCCACCCTCGTGGGTGTTGATGTTGTTGGCGAAGGTGAAGATGCGCTCGTCGTAGCCATCGTTCCACTGCATGGCGATTTCCAGCGACACGCCCTCGCGCTCCGACTTGATGTAGACGGGCTTGTCGTGCAGCGCTTCCTTCGCCTTGTTGAGGTACTCCACGAAGGAGGAGATGCCGCCGTCGAACTTGAAGTCGTGCTCCTTCTGGGTGCGCTCGTCGCGGATGGTGATGTGCAGGCCCGCGTTGAGGAACGCGAGCTCACGCAGGCGCTGGCTGAGCGTCTCGAAGTTGAAGTCCACCGTCTCCATCACCATGGAGTCCGGCTTGAAGTGGATGGTCGTGCCGACCTTGTCCGTGGTGCCCACTTCCTGGGGCGAACCGTTGGACACGCCGCGCGCGTAGGACTGCTCGTAGACCTTGCCGGCGCGCTGGACGCGGACCTTGAACCACTCCGACAGGAAGTTCACGCAGGTGACGCCCACGCCGTGCAGGCCGCCGGACACCTTGTACGCGCCGTTGCCGAACTTGCTGCCGGCGTGCAGCTCCGTGAGCACCACTTCCAGCGTGTCCTTGCCCTTGAACTTGGGGTCGGGGTGCGGGCCCACGGGAATGCCGCGGCCGTTGTCCTGGACGCTGAGCGAGCCGTCCACGTGGATGACCACGTCGATGTCCGTGCAGTGCCCGGCCAGGGCCTCGTCCACCGAGTTGTCGACGACCTCGTAGACGAGCTTGTGGAGCCCGTAGGTCATCGTGTCGCCGATGTACATGCCGGGGCGCTTGCGGACGGCCTCCAGCCCTTCGAGCTTGGTGATGGCGTCCGTCCCATAATCGGCGGGCGGCGCGGCCGGCGCGACACCGGTAGCGGGGGTCTTTTCCATGTGAAGCGTGTCCTTGGGAAAGGCTGCCGTTGCGACAGGGCTCAAGCCCGTTGTGCCTACCACCACCGGGCATCCCGGACAAGCTCCGGGAGCCCACGCAAGGCTGCGGAAAGATTCATGAATCAGGCGTCGAAACGCGAGGGCGGGAGGCGGTCCTCCAGCGCCGCGAGCAACTCTTCATAAACAGCCTTGCGGGCGAAAAGATGTCGCGTGACGAGCACCCTTCCCTCCTCCTTGAGGAACAGGCCCAGCACGCTCCCTTTGCGGCCGACCCGGCGCACGGAATCAATCTGTCCCCAGTGCAACTCCAGCGGCTGTCCGCTGAAGGGCCGGGCCACCCGCACGCCCGCGGCGTCCAGGGTGATGCCCCATTGCGCGCGAGGGCGCAGGCGGTGGACGGAGACGAGGAAGGTCAGCATCAGGCCCGCGCTGATGCCGGCCCGCGCCATGGCGACCAGCCCCCCGCCGCCCCGGTAGTCCGCCAGGGCCCAGGCGGTGAGGACCGCCAGGAGGCACGCGCCCAGGATGAGGGAGATTCGGGTGGGACGTGGATCGAACGAGAAGAAGCGCGGGGTCATGGTGGCGGGCCCAGAAGGGATGGAAACCTAACCCCCTGGCGCACGGTGTGCGCGTCCTTTCCTCTGGGGCTGTTCTTTGGCCGTCGTCCCCGCGCATAGGCTGCCGGCACGCATGACGGATGCCGAACTCACCCTGCGCCTGCACACCAACATCATCGCCTTCAAACGCCTGCAAGCCGAGCGCGGCCCGCTGCGCCACCTGCGCCTCCCCGGAGTGGACGCGTTCGCGCTGCCCAACTACCAGGACGCGCACTTCCAGCAGGTCCTCTTCACGGACGCGGACGCGCTGGCGGCCGCGCTGCCGGCCGTCACGGACTTCTACCGGGGGCATGGGCTGTCACGCTGGCGCGTCACCCTGACGCCGGGGCAGCGAGACGCTGCGCGGGTGCTGGGCGCCGCGGGCTACCGGCCGGACTTCACCGTGGTGGCCATGGGGGCCTGGCTGAAGGAGCTGCCGGACGCGGCGCCCGGGGTGCCGGTGGAGCCCGTGGACGACATGGACGACCTGGTGGAGATCAACGTCCAGACCTACGGCGCGGAGTGGCGGGATATCCTCTCCATGTGGCAGCTGCCGCCCCGTCTGCCGGTGCACACCGTGGTGGCGCGCGAGCACGGCCGGGCGCTGTCCTGCGGGCTGGCGGTGGATGTGGCGGACACGGCGGGCGTGTACCTGGTGGCCACCCACCCGGAGGCCCGGGGGCTGGGGCTCGCGTCGGCGGTGATGCGCGGAATCATCTCCGAGGCCCGCAAGCGCGGGTGCACCGCGACGGTGCTCCAGTCCACCCCGGCGGGCCTCCGCGTGTACCGGCACCTGGGCTACCGCGACCTGGGCCCCTGGGAGCACTGGGTGCCCCAAGGGCCCTGAAGGCGCGCTGAAAAGCGCGGGGCGCCTGGCGTCAGCGCAGCGCTTCCAGCTCCTCCAGCGTCTCCAGCACCCGCTGGGGCTCCTCCACGCCCAGGAGCCGGTCCGCCAGTCCGCGCCCGGCGAGCCTGGCCACGTGCGCCAGCCGCATCAGCCGCGCGCGGCCCACGTGGCCGTCCACCAGCGCCACCACCAGCCGCAAGGGCTGGCCGTCCGGCGCGTCCGCCTTCAGGGGCCGGGCCAGCGTCACCAGCGCCGCCACCGGAGCCGCGCCGGGCACGAACGCGTGCGGCACCGCCACGCCGTTGCCCACCTGGGTCGGGGCCTCGCCCTCGCGCCGGCGCAGGCCCTCCGCGAGCACCGCCGCGTCCATGCCGGGCAGGGCCGCCGCCAGCCGCCCGGCCGCCACGTCGAGCGCGTCCTCGTAGTCCCCGCAGGAGAGCTGCACCACCACCCGCTCCGGGCTCAGGAGCGGCGCCAGTGGGGGCACGGGGTCGTTGCCGCGCACCTCGCGCAGGGGGAACTCCGCGTCCAGGAAGGCCCGCACGCGCGCCAGCTGCGCGCCGGTGAGCTTGCGGCGCGCGATGTCCAGCATCAGCGTCCCCGCCGCGGGCACGTCCTCCAGGTAGCCCGCCACGTACGGGCTCACCCGGTTGGCCACGTCCATGAGCAGCCCCGGGGGCACGTCCAGCTCCCGGGCGATGGCCGTCAGCCGCTCCTGCGTGGGCGGCGCGTCCACGCCGTTCTCCACGCGGCTCAGGTACGCGCTGGACACGCCGATGCGCCGCGCCAGGTCGCGCAGGGACAGGCCCGCGTCCACTCGCAGCAGGCGGAGTGTGGCTCCCAGGTGCATGGCGCTCAGCTCCGCGCGCCCAGCGGCTGCGTCGTCTCCGGGGGCGTCCCCTGCGTCCGGGCCTGCTCCGGGGTCTGGGCCAGCACCGTTGCCCCCTCCGGGTGACGCACGAGCAGCAGCGAGGCGGGCGCGTCGCGCACGATTCGCTCGCGCTGCACGCCGAACAACCGGTCTTCCAGGCCCCATTCAGCCGCCAGACCCACCACCACGAGGTCGTAACCCGCCTTCGCTTCTTCCAGCGCTGCCTCTTCCGGCGACGCGTGGCGCACCACCTTGAGCTTCACGGAGGCGCCTTCGTCCGCGGGGAACAGCTCCTCCACCTGCGCGCGGCCCGCGCCCGAGCCTTCCGGAGAGGTCACGTGCAGCACCGTCACCTCCGCGCCGGCCTGCTTCACCAGCCGCCGCGCCAGCCCCAGCGCCGCCCGGTCATGCCGGCTGCCCACGAAGGGCACCAGCACCCGGCGCACCTGCGACAGGCCGCGGTCCACCAGCACCGCCACCGTGCCGCCCGCCTCCTGCATGACCTCGTGCACCGTGCCGCCCAGCACCGTCTGGCTGAAGAGCGGCTTGTGCCAGCCCAGCAGCACCAGGTCCGCGCGCTTGGCCTGCGCCGTGCGGCAGATGTCCCGCGCGGGTTCGGACGACACGAACGACAGCGTGCGCACGGACAGCCCCAGCTTCTCCGCGCGGCCCACCAGGGGCGCCAGCGCTCCGCCGGACGCGGCGGACGGGTCCAGCGCCTCCTCCCCGCGGGCCTTCAGCGAGCGTTCCGGGGACAAGAGGTGCAGCGCGTAGAGGTTCGCCTCGTTGCGCTCGCCCGACAGCGCGCGCGACAGCACCGCCATGCCCGGGCCAGCCTGCCCGTGCGACACGCACAGGAGCACCGTGTACGCGGACGGGGGCAGCGACGGCTCCGGCGCGTGCAGCAGCTGGTCACGCGCCTGCTCCTCCGGCGAATACAGCAGGCGCAGGAACGGCGTGGTCATGAAGGTCGTGACCAGCGCCATGATGACCATCATCGTGAAGAGCGTGGGCGAGATGACGCCCAGGTCCAGGCCCAGGTTGAGCACGATGAGCTCCATCAGGCCGCGCGTGTTCATCAGGATGCCGATGGCGCCCGCCTCCCGCCACCGCAGGCCCGTGAGGCGCGCGGCCACCGCGCTGCCGCCGAACTTGCCCAGGCACGCCAGGACGATGATGACGCCGCAGGTGAGCCACGCCTCCGGAGTGGCCAGAAGGCCCAGCTGCGTGCGCAGGCCGCTGAAGGCGAAGAACACGGGCAGCAGCAGCACGACGGCCACGTCCTCCAGCTTCTCCGCCAGCGCCGCCGCCAGCCCGCCCTCCTTGGGAATCACCGCGCCGAACATGAAGGCGCCGAAGAGCGAGTGGATGCCGATGTACTCGGTGGTCCACGCGGAGCTGAGCAGCAGCACCAGGGTGATGGCCACCACGTTCTGGGTGAGCCCCTCGCGGTTGGCCACACGCGCGCCCAGCCGGGCGAGGAACGGCTTCACCAGCAGCAGCATGAAGGCGATGTAGAGCAGCGCGAACAGCGTGGTGAGCCCCGCGTGCGCCAGGTCCGACGCGCGCACCAGCGACACCACGAACGCCAGGATGCACCACGCCGTCACGTCGTCCACCGCCGCGCACGCGATGGCGATGGCGCCCAGCTTCGACTGCATCAGCCCGCGCTCCGAGAGGATGCGCGCCAGCACCGGGAAGGCCGTGATGCTCATGGACACGCCCATGAACAGCACGAACGAGGAGAACGGCACGTCCGGGCTGGACAGCGACTTGTACAGCCACAGCGCGCCCGCCGCCGCGCCCAGGGCGAACGGGACGATGATGCTGGAGTGGCTGATGGCCACCGACGCGTGCCCCCGCCCCTTCAACAGCTTGGGGTCCAGCTCCAGGCCGATGAGGAACATGAAGAGCACCAGGCCCACCTCGGCCAGCATCTTCAGGAACGGCATGGACTCCGGCGGGAACAGCCAGCGCATGGCGTCCGGCGCCAGCCAGCCCAGGAGCGACGGGCCCAACGCGATGCCCGCCACCACCTCCGCGATGACCAGGGGCTGCCCCAGCCAGCGAGCACCCCGGCCAATCAGCCGGGACACCGCGATGATGACGATGAGCTGGACCAGGAGCTGGGCGAGCATGTGGGGATTCATCTGACAGGCCTCGCTAGGAAAGTGTTAAGGGAGCACTTACCAGGGGCCTGCGCGCAGCGTCAACGCACACGAGCAGGACCGCCCGCGCGAGAAGACACACCCGGAGTATCAGACGGCTTCGGGGACCTTGTTGGCCGCCACGGCCTTGAGCAGCGTCTCCACGTCCACCGGCTTGCGCAGGTAGCCGCAGGCGCCCATCTCCTCCGCGACCTGGCGCGCGTTGGCGGAGGCGGAGAAGACGAGCACGGGGATGTCCTGCCACGCCTCCACCTGGCGCATCTGGCGGCCGAAGGTGGCGCCGTCCATCACCGGCATCATCATGTCCAGCAGGACCAGCGACGGCGGCACCGGCTCCCGGCGGAGCACCTCCAGCGCCTGCAGGCCGTTGCCCGCACCGAACACGGTGTAGCCCGCGTCGCGCAGGACCTCCTCCAGCGCCTCCCGGAGGTCCGTGTCGTCATCCACCACCAACACCGGCCGACTCACTCGCGCATCTCCTTCTCCAGCGGCAGCTCCAGCGTGAAGCGCGCGCCCTCTTCCGCGGCGGGCTCCGCCCAGGCCCGTCCGCCGTGCGCCTCCGCGGCGCGGCGGGCGAGGTAGAGCCCCAGGCCCAGGCCTCCATACGAATGCGAGCTGACGGCGCGGCCGAAGCGCTCGAAGATGCGCTCCACCTGGTCCACGGGCACGCCGATGCCCCGGTCGCGCACCTGGATGCGCGCGAAGCGCCCGTCCCGCCCCACGTCCACCTCCACCGGCCGTCCCGGACCGAACTTGAGCGCGTTGGATATCAACGCCGCCACCGCCTGGTCCACCCGGAGCCGGTCCCACGTCCCCCAGAGTCCCCGGCGGGGAGACTGGCGCAGCTCGCACCCGGCCGCGCGGGCCTCCGCCTGGTAGCGCTCCAGCACCTCGGAGACCAGCTCCTCCAGGTCGAAGCGCTCGGGCATCAGCGACAGCTCGCCGCTCGCCAGCTGCGACACGTCCAGCAGGCCCTCCACCAGCGTGCCCAGCCGGCGCACCTGGCGCACGCTGCGCTCCAGGCGTGTCACCACGTCCGGCTCCAGCCTGTGCGCCTCCGAGCGCTGCAACAGCGTTCCCAGCTGCAGCCGCAGCGTGGTGAGCGGGGTGCGCAGCTCGTGCGCGGCCACGGTGAGGAACTCGTCGCGCAGGCGCACCGCCTCGCGCGCCTCCTGGAAGAGCCGCGCGTTCTCCAGCACCAGCCCCGTCCTGCGCGCCAGCTCCTGCGCCAGCGCCAGGTCCACCGGCGCGAGCGTGCGCTCACCCAGCGTGCCCATGGACAGCACGCCCAGCCGGCCATCGTTGCCGGGCAGGGCCACGTTCACCACCGAGCGCAGCCCCAGCCCGTCGATGGCGCGCTGGTGGGCCACGTCCTTGGTGATGGGCTCCGGGCGCTGGCGCACGTCCGGCATGAACTCCGGCTGGCCGGTGCGCAGCACGTGCGCGGGGCCCGCGGCGGCCTGGGGGTCCAGCGGGAAGCGCTGGTCCAGCTTCCAGGCGTGGGCGCGCCGCGCCGCGTCCGGGTGCGCCAGCGCCACCAGCCGCAGGCCGCCCTGGTCCGGGTCCTGGAGGAAGAAGGCGCACCAGTCCGCCACCCGGGGCACCATCAACTGCACCAGCTGATCCAACCGCGCCGCCTGCTCCAGGGACGCGGTGAGCAGCTCGCTGGCCTTGGCCAGGATGTCGCGGTCCACGTCCGCCCGCGCGCGCTCGCGCCGCACGCGTGTCTCATCCAACTCGCGCGCCACCGCCGGGCCCAGCCGGGCCATCCGGTCCTTGGAGAAGCAGTCGCGCGCGCCCGCCTTCATCAGCGTGACGGCCTGGTCCTCGCTCAGCTGGCTGGACAGGACGATGAGGGGCACGTCCCGCCCCTGCGCGTGCAAAAGCGACAGCACGTCCAGCGCGGTGAAGCGCGGCAGCCGGTAGTCACACAGCACCAGGTCCCAGGGCCCGGTGGCCAGCGCGTCCTTCAGCGCCTCCAGCGTCTCCACGCGCCGGGCCGTGGGCAGGTAGCCCGCCTGCTCCAGCGCCGCCGTCACCAGCGCCGCGTCATTGACGCTGTCCTCCACGAGCAACAGCCGGAAGGGCGTCATGCCCGGGCCCCGCCCATCAGCCCCGGGGCCTGACAACGCCCCTGCGGCCGGGAGCCTCGTGCTGCATCCATTCGCGTTGCTCCTCCCGTGGGGTGTGGGCCTGTTTCACCACATGCTAGTGGCCCTCCCTGTCATGCCAGCGGGAGAAATGGCGGACGTTCAGCACCGAGCGCTGGCTGGTGAACGTCCCACGACAAGGACCCACGCCACGGGGGCGCAACAGCCCTGGATTACCAGGAAACGTCGTACTCGGTATCCAGCAGCGACAGCTGCCGCCCGTGCACCTGGATGTCCTGGGCGCCCACGGCCTCCAGGGCCGCCTGGAGCACGCCCTCGTGGTACGGCGCGGGCATGAAGTCCCGGCGCATCACGAAGCGGGCGCTGTGGTCGCCCGTCCAGAGCACGCTGCGCTCGCCGTAGCTCACCGCGGCGCGGTAGCCCTCGGCCATGTGCTGGAGCATCCGCCAGGGGTTGCCGGCGGCGGTTTGCATCAGGTCCCGGCCGAACATGGAGGCCAGGAAGTCCACCGTGGCCTGCGTCCCGATGTAGCGCAGCGCCTGCTCCCAGTCGCCCAGCTGCGGGCGCAGGACCCGCGTCACCTCGGCGGTCATCTCCAGGAAGCGCGTCACCGGGTACAGCTCCGCGGCGTTCAGCTCCGTCAGCCCGGATGACGCCAGGCACTTCGCTCCGGCTTCCTCGCCCTGGAGGAAGTTCACCACGCCCACCACGCCCTGGAAGAACATCCCGCGCGCCCCGTCTTCCGGGGTCGCGGCCAGGCACCGTTCCGTCAGGTGCCACGCCGCGAACTCCTCCGCCCAGCCCGCCGCCCTCATCGAACCTTCCACCGGTCCGCGATCCATACCGACCTCCACTTCCACTTCAGGCGCTGGAATCGGTCCCCCCGTTTCGTGGGTCCATCCGCCAGCGCAGCCCTTCCCCCTCACAGGTGCCGGGGCCCACGCCCCGCTCACACCGTGCAGCCCAATCACACAATTCCACCAAAACGACAAGAATTCCCTGGAACACAGGAAGTACCTGTCATTATCTGCCAGCTTACACAAATCTAATGGGAGTGCGGACGGGCTTTCTTGGACCCTGAGAAAACAGTGAGGGCTGGGCACCACACTCCGGGTATCACCCGGAGAGGGCGGCCTGTGCGGCCGCGACGGCGGTCCCAGCGGCCGCGGCGCGGTGGCCGGCGGCGTGGAGGGCGCGCTCGATGGCGCCCACGGTGACGAGCACGTCCCCGGGGCTGACGCGGTTCATGTGGCCCACGCGGAAGTAGCGCGTCTTGATTTCCGGGTGGAGGCCGCCGGCGATGGCCACCCCCTGCGCCTTCACGCGGCCCACGAGCGACGCGTCCACGCCGTCCGGGTAATACACGGCGCTCAGGGTGTTGGCGGCCACGGCCTCCGAGGTGGGGACGAGCCGCAGGCCCAGCGCGCTCCAGGCGGCGCGGAAGGCTTTGGCCATGCGGCGGTGGCGCTCGAAGCGGGCCTCCATGCCCTCCGCCAGAATCTGTCCCAGGCTGACGTCCAGCGCGCACACCAGGGACGTGGGCGGGGTGGCGAAGTAGGCGGGCTTGCCGGCTTCGTAGGCCTCCATCACCGGAAGCCACTCCGCCCAGTCCGCGTACACGCTGGCGACGGGCGCCTTGCGCGCCTTCCACGCGGCGAGCGCGCGGGGGCTCACCGTCAGGAGCGCCAGGCCCGGCGGCACACCCACCGCCTTCTGGCTGGCGGTGAGGTACACGTCCGCGTCCCACGCGTCCTGGTGGAAGGCTTCACCGGCGGTGGCGCACACGCCGTCCACCACGGCCAGGACGCCGTACTGGCGCGCGGCCTTCACCAGCGGCTCCACCGGCGCGAGCACCGCGGTGGAGGTGTCCACGTGGGTGACGGTCATCAGCTTGAAGCCGCCGCCGCGCAGCTCCGCCTCCACCTGGGCCACCTCCGGGGCGCTGCCCACGCTGGCCGCGCGCACGTGCGTCACCTTGGCGCCGTGGCGCTCCAGGATGTGGGCCATGCGGTCGCTGAAGTAGCCGGTGTTCACCACCAGCGCGCGGTCGCCGGGCTCGATGAGGTTGGCCACGGCGAGCTCCATGGCCAGGGTGCCGCTGCCGGAGACGACAAAGGGCTGCGCGCCGGGGGCGAGCGACACCTCGCGCAGGCGCTTGAGGGCCCGGCCGAAGGTGGCGATGAAGCCCGCGTCCAGGTGGCCCGGCACCGGCCCGGACAGCGCCTGCAACACGTCCGCGTCCACGTCCACCGGCCCGGGAATCATCAACAGGTCTCTCACGGCGCCACTCCTCCTGAAGGCCCCCTCCGGACAGCCGAAGGGCGGTCCCCCACTGTGGCCAGCGCGGGCCCGGCTTGTCCACGCAGGAAAAAGGAGACGCCGGAGCCCCGTACAGAGGGGACTCCGGCGTCTGTGACTTCAGGAAGCGAAGCGGTGGCCTAGCGGTACGTCGCGGTCACGCTGTCCGCGCGGGCCACCTGGCCGGCCGAGAACTGGTTCATGCAGTTGTCGTCGGTGTAGTCCATGAAGTTGTAGATGGGGTCCGCGCCGCCACCGGCGCAGGTGTCACGGCCGGCGGGGCAGCCGTACGCGGGCGAGGCCTCCGGGGGCGTGTCGCTGACGGAGTCGCCCGTGGCGGTGCAGCCGCCCTGGAACGTGTGGTACAGGCCCAGCCAGTGGCCGACCTCGTGCGTGCCCGTGTCACCCTCGTTGTAGGGGGCTGCGGTGCCACCGGGGACGCTGCTGTAGAGGATGACCACGCCGTCCATGGAGGGCTGACGGCTGTAGTTGGAGGGGAAGGTCGCCCAGCCCAGCAGGCCGCCGGACAGGTTCGCCGAGTAGATGTTCAGCGCGTTGGCGCCGCCCTTGCGCAGCGCGGCCTTCATCTTCTTCTCCGCCGCGGAGCCTGAACCCAGCGAGTACCACTGGCTGTTCGTGGTGCGGTCCGTGCCGGCCAGCGTGAACTTGAACGGGGTGTTGGCGTACGCCGCGTTCAGCACGTTCATCTGCGCGGTGATCTGCGAGTCCGGGATGTCGCCGTTCGCGATGCCCGTGCCCTTGTTGATGACGTGGAAGTACACGGGCACGCTCACCGAGCCCACCGCGCGCTTCGCGGACACGCCGCGGGCCGCGATCGCCGCGTCGACTTCCAGCTTCTCGTCGGCGGACAGCTCCTCCGTCGCACAGCCACGGTGCGGAATGGCCTGGGTGTTGGTGGTCTCCTCCGCGGGAGCGGGAGTCTGCTCCTCGGTGGTCGGAGCGCTGCTGCTGCAGCCCGCCAGGGACATCAGGGTGCCAAAGACAACCACGAGACGACCACCACGCTGCGCGACGTGACGAAGCATCGTTTCCCAACTCCTCAGGAAAGGGGTGAAACACTGATACGCGGATGAAACAGCGCAAGTCAAATGACGCGATAAAAATGTACTCACAGCAAAACGCTAAAGACAAACCAAGCGTCACAGGGCCGGGAGACGGCCTGTCCGTGAATCACCCTGGAAATGGAAAATGCCGGAGCCCCCTGAACGGGGACCCCGGCATCGGAAAAACGGCCACAGCCCTGCGTGATTTTTCTAGCGGTACGTGGCGGTGAGGCTGTCCGCGCGGGCGCTCTGGCCGGCGGTGAACTGGTTCATGCAGCTGTCGTCGGTGTAGTCCATGAAGTTGTAGATGGGGTCCGCGCCGCCACCCGAGCAGGTGTCACGGCCGGCGGGGCAGCCGTACGCGGGCGAGGCCTCCGGGGGCGTGTCGCTGACGGAGTCACCCGAGGCGGAGCAGCCGCCCTGGAACGTGTGGTACAGGCCCACCCAGTGACCCACTTCGTGCGTGCCCGTGTCGCCCAGGTTGTAGGGGGACGCCGTGCCGCCGGGGACGCTGCTGTAGAGCATGACCACGCCGTCCATCTTCGGCTGGGCGGTGTAGCTGGAGGGGAAGGTCGCCCAGCCCAGCAGGCCACCGCTGAGGTTCGCGGTGTAGATGTTCAGCGACTCCTTGCCACCCTTGCGCAGGGTGTTCTTCATGTTCTTCTCGTTGGTGCTGCCCTGCGCCAGGGCGAACCAGGACGAGTTGGTCGTGCGGTCCGTGCCGGCCAGCGTGAACTTGAACGGGGTGTTGGCGTACGCCGCGTTCAGCACATTCATCTGCGCGGTGATCTGCGAGTCCGGGACGTCGCCGTTCGCGATGCCCGTGCCCTTGCGGATGACGTGGAAGTAGACGGGCACGTTCACCGAGCCCACCGCGCGCTTCGCGGACACGCGGCCCGCGATCGCCGCCTCGATCTCCAGCTTCTCGTCGGCGGACGGCTCGATGGTCGCGCAGCCGCGGTGCGGGATGGCCTGCGTGTTGGTGGTCTCCTCCGCGGGAGCGGGAGTCTGCTCCTCGGGGGCCGGGGCGTTGCTGTTACAGCCCGCCAGGGACAGCAGGGTGCCAACGACCACCGCGATACGGCCACTGCGCTGCGCGACGTGACGAAGCATTGTTCCCAACTCCTCGAAAAGTAGTGAGGAGCTGGAATACGGTTTTTGTGACTTCCGAGTCAATACGCGGACAGTCTTGGAAACAAAGCAAAGCGCTATGAGCCCGTACAATGTTCCGCCGGGTGAATCCTCCGGGTCTGTTCTTCACCCGGAAGGCGTTTCGCACCCCGGCAATCCCTGACGCGGCGGGCTAGCTCAGGGCGTTGACGTGGGGGCCGGGGCGGCGGAGTCGCCGGCGTCCGGGGCGGGCGTGAGCGGAGTGGGCGCCGTCTGGGGGGCGCCCACCTGGTCCAGGGACTCGCGGTTGCTCACGGAGAAGCGCACCAGGGCGCGGAGGATGCGGTTGCGCTTCACGTTGCCCAGCACCTCGCGCAGGTCGTCGTAGACGGTGGGGTCGTTGACGAGCGCGCCCAGGGTGCCGTCGCCCTTGGCCACGGTGGCGGTGATGGTCTTGATGTCCGCGGCGGCGCTGCCCAGGTCCGCGAACATGCCCTTGGCGTCGCCGTAGACGAGCTGGTGCACGGCGCCGTTGGGGCTCTTCTTCGCGTCCTCCAGCAGGCCCGCGAGCTGGCCGGCGGCAGCCCCCAGTTCACGCATGGCCACCGCGCCGTCCTGGCCGTAGATGAGCGCGTGCGCGGTGCCGTCCCCCCGGCGCACCTCGGCCAGGATGGCCTCCACGTGGCCCAGGGCTCCGTCCATGCGCTTCGCGGCGCCGGACGCGTTGGTGAGCAGCGTGTTCACCTCCTGGCCCATGCGCGGGTCGTAGATGAGCGCGTGCAGGGCGCCGTTGCCCTTCTCCACCTCCTCGATGATTTTTCGCAGGGAGGCGACGCTCCGGGCCAGGTCCCGCGTCAGGTCCGGGTTCGAGTAGGCCTTCACGGCGTCCTTGAGGGACTCACTGATTTCGACGGAGTTGTCCATGACGCGGCTGGCGCTGGACATCAGCCTGGACAGGTCCCCGCCACTGCTGGACTGGATGACACCACCGGGCTCCACGGCGGGCTGGTCCGCGCTGCCCAGGGAGATGTCCACCGCCTTGTCGCCCAGCACGCCCATGCTGGTGAGGCGGGCCACGGAGTCCTTGCGGATGCGGTTCGCATAGGCGCTGGCCACCTGGAGCTCCACCTGCAGGCGGCTGTCCTTGAGGTCCTGGGAGAAGGACACGCTGTTCACGCGGCCCACCTTCAGGCCGCCAATCCACACGGGGGACTGGTCGCTCAGGCCGTCCACGCTCGGGAAGTAGGCGTGGAAGATGACCTGGCGCTGGAAGAGGTTGGACTCGCGGCCGATGAAGAAGACGACGACGCCTGCCACGGCGAGGCCAACGGCGACGAAGAGGCCCGCGCGCACGGCCAGGCGCTTCTCCTTCGAGGTGGACGTGAAGAGACTCATGGTGTTCCCCGGGGGTTCAGCTCCAGGCGGCGCGCGTCGATGAAGGCGCGCACCTCCGGCACCTGGGAGTGGCGCATCTGCTCCGGGGTGCCCACCTGGACGATCTTCCGGTTGGCCAGCATGGCCATCCGGTCCGCCAGCACGAAGGCGCTCACCATGTCGTGCGTGACGACAATGGAAGTGGCGCCCAGGCGCTGCTTCATCGAATCAATCAATTCATTGATGGTCTGCGTGGTGACGGGGTCCAGGCCCGTCGTGGGCTCGTCCCAGAGGATGACCTCCGGCTCCGTGGCGATGGCGCGCGCCAGGCCCACGCGCTTGCGCATGCCGCCGGACAAATCCGACGGCATCAGCTTCTCCGTGTTGGGCAGGTCCACCAGCTCCAGCTTCTCCGCCACGCGCTTCTGGATCTCCGCGCGGGACATGGTGGGGAAGTGTTCGCGCAGCGGGTACGCCACGTTGTCCGCCACGCTGAGCGAGTCGAACAGCGCCGCGCCCTGGAACACCATGGCCACGTGCTTGCGGACCTCCAGGAACTGCGCCTCGGAGAACTTCGCCAGGTCGTAGCCTTCGAAGAGGATGCTGCCGCCGTCCGGGTGCAGCAGGCCGATGAGGCACTTGAGCAGCACGCTCTTGCCCACGCCGGAGCCGCCCAGCACCACCAGCGTCTCCCCGGCGCGCACGTCCAGGTCCACGCCGTCGTAGATGCGCTTGGAGCCGAACTGCTTCATGAGCCCGTCGAAGCGGATGAGCTCCTCGCCCGGCGTGGGCTTGCGGAAGCTGAACGGGACGGCGGGGTCTCGGTGGTGGTGGTGGCGGGCCTTGCGCATGGTGCGGGCGGCTTCAGAAGTAGAGCGTGATTTTCGTGATGAAGAAGTCCGCCAGACACACGGTGACGGAGGTGATGGCCACCGTCTGCGTGGTGGCGCGGCCCACGCCCTCCGTGCCGCCCTCCACCGCCAGCCCCTTGAAGCAGCCGACCAGGCCGATGATGAGCCCGAACACGGCGCCCTTGATGACGCCGGAGACGAAGTCGCCCATCAGTACGGCATCCAGCGCGCCCTGGGAGAACTGGTCCAGGGAGATGCCGTACTGGGACTTCACCACCAGGGCGCCCGCCACCAGGCCCACCACGTCCGAGAACACGGTGAGCACAGGCAGCACGATGAGGCACGCGAACACGCGCGGCACCACCAGCTTGCGCAGCGGGTCCGCGCCCAGCGCGCGGATGGCATCCACCTGCTCCGTCACGGTCATGGAGCCCAGTTCCGCGGCGATGCCGGACCCGATGCGCGCGCCCACGGTGAGGGCGGTGAGCACGGGGGCCAGCTCCCGGAACAGCGTGAGGATGACCACGCGGCCCACGGTGTACTGCACGCCGAAGCGCGCGAGGAAGTAGCCGAACTGCAAGGAGATGACGAGCCCGGCGAACGTCGCGGTGAGCAGCGCGATGGGCAGCGAGCGCACCCCCAGGGACTCGGTGTGGAAGATGAGGCCGGCCCAGTCGTAGGGAGGGCGCACGGCGCGGCTGAACACCTGGCCCGTCATGACGGACAGGGCGCCCAGGGACTCCATGCGCTCGCGCAGGCGTTCCTTGAGGCTGGGGCCGCCCGCGAAGAGCTTCGCCTCGGGCATCATCGCTGGCGCTCCGCGTGGAAGCCCTGGAAGAGGCTCTCGAAGTCCGCCATGCGCGTGTCGGCGGCGCCCACGGGGGCGACGTAGCTGAAGTCGAAGACGCAGTTGTCCTTCTTCACCACCACGAGCTCCAGGGAGACGGGCACGCCGTCGAGCTTCGCGACGTAGCGGCTTCGCAGGGCCTCACGGTCGTCCAGGGTGAAGGTGCGCTGGCCCAGGTCCTGGCGCTCGGTGAAGCCCATGAGCAGGTGCTTCGTGAGGACCTGGAGGGGCGGGTCGTCATGGTCCCGGCAGGTGGAGTTGGTGGCGATGACGCGGCCGGTGTCACCGCGCTCCACGAAGGCCAGGTCGTTGTCGGCGAAGCCGCGGCGCTCCCAGACGTCGTTGGACAGCGGGCCGACGCGGTACTTCACGTCGGACTTCCGGAGCACCGAGTCCTCGAACGTCGCGCGGTGGCACCCCGCGAGGAGGGTGGACAGCACGAGCGTCAGCAGCAAGCGCGACATGGCACCATTTCGTTCGTCCCGGGTCCGCCCGGTGGGACGGCGGGCATGGTCATGGTGCACGCCCGGCAGGTCCGCAAGGACTTCGTCGGAGCGAACGTCGACTCACGGACGCGCGCCTGCCGAGGGCCCGCCACCCCGAACGGGCTCCGGACGACAGGTGCACAAGCGTTCGTGGGGACACGAAGGAAACCGGAGGTAGAGGGCCCGCGTATTCCGGAGGGGGTGCCGGGGTCGCTCTCCCGCCGTGTCCCCGGTCGACTGGGGGAGGCGGGGTGCATGCGGGCAGGAGGAGGTCACATGTTCAGCCGGGAGCCGGGGATTCTCACGAGGAGGATTCGATGGACGGCGGGCTGGCGATATTCGGATTCGGGTTGTTCATGCTGTCGATTGCCACTCTGTACGCGCGTACGGCGTACTGGCTGGCGTGGCCGATCCTGGCGCTCTCCATGCTGGCGATGGGGATGGCGTTCAGCGAGTCGAAGCGCCTGCGGGACGTGTCGCTGGGGGTGGCGGCGGTGCTGGGGGTGTTGTTCATCGCCGCGTTGGCGACGGGCACCGTGTGGTGGCTGACGCTGGCGGTGTTCCTGTTCGCGGTGGCGTTCGGGCTGCTCTGGGCGGAGTTCCGCTTCGAGTACTTCGGGCACGTGACGCGGCAGGAATTGCCCCACCATCAGCGCCGGCCGGTGCACTGGCCCTGGCACCGGCGGCGGGTGCACTAGGGTTGTGACGGGGACTCGGTGGCCACCTGTCCTGAGTGGACGGTGAGCCAGAGGGTGTCACTGGCCGCGGCGGCCCGGACGAGCCCCGCGTCGGTGGTGGTGAGGAAGACCTGCGCGCCGCTCCGGGCCAGGTAGCCCATGAGATAGGCATTGCGCTCGGGGTCCAGCTCACTGGAGACGTCATCCAGCAGCAGCAGGGGGAGGAAGCCCATGGCGCCCTCCAGGTTTTCGATCTCCGCGATCTTCCAGCCCAGCACCAGGGCGCGCTGCTGGCCCTGGCTCGCGTAGGCGCGCGCGCTGCGGCCACCCAGCGTCACGGACACGTCGTCCACGTGCGGACCCACGGAGGTGAAGCCGCGGTCCAGGTCGCGGCGCAGGCGCGCGGAGAGGGCCTCGCGCAGGGCGGAGGCGAGCGCGGCCTCGTCGGCGTGGGCGAAGTCGGCGCCGAGGTGCGCGGGGTGGTAGCCGTAGACGGCGGGGTCGACGGTGCGGCCGATGGACGCGAAGGTGGCCTGGGCGCGGGGCGCGAGCTCGGCCATCAGGGCGCGGCGGCGGGCGTAGAGGCGTGCGCCCGCGCGGGCGAGGGTCTCGTCGTACGCGTCGAGGTACGCGGCGTCGACGGTGGCGCCGTCACGGAGCAGGCGGTTGCGGTTCTTGAGAGCGCGGGCGTACTCGCGGCTTTCCTTGAGGAAGGCGGGGAAGCGGTTGAAGACGGCGCGGTCGAGGAAGGCGCGGCGGGCGTCGGGGCCGCCCTTGATGACCTCCAGGTCATCCGGGGTGAAGGCGACGACGGAGACGCCGCCGAAGTAGTCCTCGAGGCTGGCGGCCTTCTTGCCGTCCACGAGGGCCTGGCGGGTGCCACCGCCGACCTCGACGGAGATTTCGCGCTCGGCGCCCTTGAGGAGGAAGCGGCCGGTGACACGAGCGGCCTGGGAGCCCCAGCGGACGAGCTCGGAGAGGCGTCCGGCCCGCAGGGGCTTGAGGGTGGCGAGGAAGTAGAGCGCCTCCAGGAGGTTGGTCTTCCCTTGCCCGTTCTGGCCCACGGCGATGGTCGAGTGGGGGCTGGGTGCGAGCTGCACCGCCGGGAGGTTGCGGAAGTCCTGGACCTGGAGCGAGAGGAGGCGCACAGCGTCACCGTGAAGGGGCCGACCTTCGTACTACAGATGCGGCGGCCGGCGGGGCGCGGGATTCAGCGGGTGACGCCTGGCTGGTGGGCGCGGGAGCGTTACGGACAGAGCCTTCGCCGCCAGCGGTCCAGGTAGTTCCCGATCCCTGCGTCCGCTCCTGGCTCGTACATGAAGGGTTTCAGGAAGCAGGCCAGGGCGCGGTACTGGGGCGGAACGGGTTCCTTCTCGATGTCGATGGCTTCGGGCCATTCGCTCAGGGTGACCAGCAGGCGATCCTGTTCCATGGGGAGGAGGGAGACCTCCGGGAACGGCAGTGCCTGCCGCAGCGCTTCGGTGCCTCCCATCCGGTCCAGCAGCGGTGGACCCAGGAAGGTGAGCCAGTGCGCGCCAAGGGCGTGGAGCCCGATGACCGAACCGAGGCCTTCCACAGCCGGCAGGTCCACCCCCAGATAGCGCGCGGCGTATTTCTCCAGGACCTTCCAGTCCCCCGCGGTCCAGGAGCCCTGTCGAGAGGCAAGGGCGAAGCTCGCATAGCCGAAATGAAAGGGCAGTTCCCGAGCCAACTCCAACACCAGGGCACGCATCCGCAGGGGTCCCTGCTCCAGGAGGAACTCAGTCGGGAAGGTGAAGGACATCGCAGTGTTGGACCCAATGCAGAGCGGGAGTTCGATCCGATTGCTGTGGTACTCGAACTGGTACCCTCCGGTCCCTCCAGGCAGGTCGGACAAGCTGACGTGCCAGGCCAGGCGGGAGGGCCGATCCACCATCCGTTTGCGAATGACTTCCCATCCGTCCTCATCCAGCTCAAGGACATCCCCATCGTCCGCGCCGTACCAGTTCAGCGACTGGGGGGGGGTGGCTCGAACGTAGGTTTCCAAGGCCCGCCAGCATGCCTGCGCCACGATGCTGTGGTCGTGGGGGATGAAGAACGTGACCACGACACCGTCGCGGGCCGCGACCGCGCCATCCCTGTAATGGAGGCGAAGGGTGGGGAGGTTCGCGTTCATGGTCGGCGACCCACAACTCCCTTATGAGGCGAAACGAGCAGGGCTCTCCCACCAAGCGCCTCCTCGTAGATCTGTTTCTGCGTTCTTCCAACGTAGGAACTGCTCTCTCCGTAGAGAGTCCACTGAGGTTCGTTGTCCTCAGGGCAGGGGAACTTGAAGTCCAAGGTGAGCGCGGACTCGAGCAGATTGCGGTCCGCGTGGAGGACGAGGTCCGGCTTGATCGTTCCCCGGAGTTCATCGGTGCAGCCCTCTGCGAGCATCCGCGCTTCCTTCTCCCGGCTGATCGTCTCCACGAACTTGGCATTCGGATAGTAGCGATAGCGTTGCTCGATGCTGTAGGGCGCGGCCCATAGCTCCTTGAGCACCTCCTCCGCGCACTGGAGGGCCAGGACGTGCTTCTGCTTTCCGAGCTGCATGGCCCGGGTGATGGGGTTGCCGCAGCGGTCGCGCCCCACCACCTCGCGGCACCCCTGCCGTGTCGGAGGACGGTTCTCGAAGAAACGCGCATTGCCCTGACGCTCGGCCTGGACGGCGCATTCCGCGAGTCGCTCCTCCAACTCATCCGCGCTGTGGTCCTGTTGCATCAAGCCCAGGATGACCGGGGCGGCCTGGGCCAGGGCAGAGGCCGAGGCGGAAGAGGCGCCCTGCTCCGCCACCACGGCCGCATGGCGCAGCCTCGCGGCGGTCTCCGTGTCGACGAAGCGCAGGTCCCCGTGCGCGGAACGCCGTGCGCCTCCTCCCGCGCAGCCGGTGAGCAACGCGCTGGCCGCGCACAGCGATACGAGTCTCCAACCCATGCGCCGGAATCTACCGTGGGGACCTCGCGGACTCCGGGACAACACGCCTGCTGCGAAACCCGGCCACGAACAACGCCGTGACGTAGGAGAGCCCCGACCACGGGTGTGTGAGGCCATCCATGGGAATGGCCATCCATGGCAGCAGCACGGCGGAGATGACGGCATTCATCCAGCGATCTGCCCGGGAAAGCGGAGGCGGCGGAGGGTCGATGGGTGCCCCCTTGCCCGCGAAGACTTGCTTGAAGACCTTCATGTCTCCCCGCTCGTACAAATCAATCCCTGGCCGCGGCGTCTGCAGCTCCGTGTGGAGCGTTGGAGACAGCGAGGCTCCCACCGCCAGGTATGTCAGCCCCACCGCGAGCGTCCGGTAGAACCAGCCGCCACGCCGGTCCGACCCTGTCGCCACGGCCGTGCCCACCGCCCATCCCACCGCGATGGCGAGCACGCTGACGTTGTAGCCCGACAGGCCCGCGCAGAAGAGCACCAGCCCTCCCGCGAGCGCCGCGAAATAGCCATACACGCCCGCGCGCAGCATCCGGCTCGAACGCGTGCTGACAACCTCCGTCGTCGCGTTCATCACAGCGCCACCGCCGCTCCCGTCCAATGCTGCGCGACCCAGCCCAGCGCACCCAGGCCCACAACCAGCGCGCAGTACTCCACCAGCGTGCGGCGGTCGCCCGTCTCCGACGCGGGCGTGAGCAGGGCCCGGAACGCCGCCACACCCGCGATGAGCAACAACAGGTTCTCTCCCGTGGCGAACCACGTCGCGCCCAGCACGGCCACCGCGATCCACCGCTGCTGGCGCGCCAGGGCCCGGAACCCTCGTGAACCATCCAGCTGCCACACCGGCACCAGGTTGAACAGGTTCAGCCAGGCCGCCGCGTGCGCGATGGCGCCCAGGGCCTTCCACCCCGTCAGCACCGCCGCCACCATCACCACCACCGCCGCCGCGCTGCCCCAGATGGGCCCCGCGAGCCCCACTCGCGCGTCCTCGCGCTCATCCACCGGCACCTGCTTCAGGCGCACGAACGCACCCAACCCCGGGATGAACATGGGCGCGTCCGCCTTCATGCCCAGCCGGCGCAGCGACGCCACGTGCCCCATCTCGTGCACGTAGATGCAGGCCACCAGCCCCAGCGCGAAGCGCCAGCCCCACATCGTCCAGTACACGCTCACCGCGAACAGCATGGAGAACAGCGTGCTCGCCTTCGTGAGCCCGAGCAGCAGCAGCTTCCCCTTGCCCAACAGCAGCGCCAGCACGAACTTGAACTTCCACAGCATCAGGCCCACCGCGCCCATGCTGGCCAACACCTTCGGCATCCCTGAACGCTTGCGCTCCGCCTCCGCCAGCGGCGCCGCCAACCCCTGCGCATCCGCCTGCTGACTCAGCGCCGTCACCCGCGCCATCACCTGCGCGTGCTGCGCCGTGCCCGGTGGCAACAGGTCCAGCGCCTCGCGCCACAGCGCCAGCGCCTCCATCGGCGCGCCCCGCTCCGACGCCGCCTGCGCATCGGTCGCAAGCTGCGTCAGCCGCTTGCCGTGCACCAGCTTCCGGCACGACGGACACGTGAGCAGTCGGGGCGCCAGCTCCGAACCACACCCCTCACACCGCGGCGTGAGGAGCGATACCGCGAGCGCCTCAGCCAACGGAACGCTCCTGCTCCGTCGGCGCGGCTTCACCCTCGGCAGGCGTCTCCACCAGCTTGAACGGCCCCGCGATGTTCAGCTCCGTCCGCTTCGTGCGGCGCCACGCCTCGAACAGCGCGAAGCCGTAGATGAGCCCGGAGATGGGGCTGTTGATTCCAACCAGCACCGGCGCCGCCACGGAAATCACTCCCGCGAGGACCACGTTGGCCGCGGGAGAGGACTCCACCGTCTCCTCCGCCGGCGCATCGGTGGCCACCTCGGCCGGAGGCTGCGTCGTGAGCTCCTTGTAGACATCCGGCGCGAGCGAGGCCGCCACCGCGAAGTACGTCAGCCCCACCGCCAGCACCTGGTAGAACGCGCCGCCGCGCGACTCCGAGCCCTTGAACACCGCGGTCCCCACCATCCACCCCACCGCGATGGCGATGAGGCCGATGTTGTAGCCCGACAGGCTCACCCCCCAGTACACGACCGCGCCCGCGATGGCCGCGCCAAAGCCAAACACCGACGCCGTCAGGGCGCGCTTTGACTTCGAGCCGCCCGTCATCGCCGCCTCCACGTCCTCGCGGCACGCAGGACACAGCAGGCGCGTGTTCAAGTCGTAATACACGCTCTTGATGGCGCGCTCACAGACGGAGCACTTCGGTGCCGAGGGGGCTTCGGTGAACTCGGCGCGGTCGAACTGGAGCGGCGCCGCGTCTTCGGACGGCGGAGGAACAGGCTGGGTCATGGGCGGGGATTTCGACAGGAAAAGGAAGCGACCCACCCAACCTAACAGAAGCCTTCCACCCCCCTCAAACCGGTGTCTGTCTTCAGCCGCCCTGCCGCAGCGCCGCGTGACGCGCCGCCTGTACCAGCGCCACCAGATCCCCGTTTCGCGCCACGTCGCCCCCCGCGGGCTTCGCGTGCTCCGGCGAGAACAGCCGCGCGGGCGTGCGCGCCTGGCCCCGCAGCATCACGAAGAGGCGCAGGGCGTCCCGCAGGGCCTCCGCCTCCGGCCCCTCCTCCGAGCGTGCCCTCAGCGCGGCCTGCTCCAGCCGCGACCACGCCACTTCCTCACTCCACGCGCCCCGGGGCCGCTCGCGAGACAGGGCCGCCAGCGCCGCCGCCGTCTCCACCAGCCCCGCGCGCCCTTCCGTGAAGACGCTCCTCGCGGACAGCCGCAGCGCCGGGTCCTCCGACAGCGCGGCCCGCCAGGACAACAGCGCGGGCAGCTCCGCTTCGCGCGGCACCACCGGCGCCAGCTCCGCCTCCAGCACCGCGCGCACCCGCACCCGCGCCACGTCGTGCCAGAAGGCCGCGTGCAACAGCAGCTCCGGCCCGCTGCGCGCCACCCGCGTCGGCGCTCGGCGCATGCGCCGCTGGAGGAAGTCCTTCACCCGCCCCCGGCTGTCGTAGCGCTCCAGCCGCTCCCACAGCGCCACCAGCGTGGCGGCGCCCAGCGGCAGCGCCCGGGCCAGCTCCCGCGCCTCGTCGTCGGAGAAGGCAGGCGCCCCTTCCGTCACCGGGCGCTTGAACACACGCTCGAACACCTCGCCCGCGGCGCACGCGGCGCGCAGCTCCGGCAGGTTGCGCGGCAACAGCTCCACGGCCTGGGCCCAGACGCGGCCGCCCAGGAACGGCGCCGCGTCCAGCACCTCCGTCTCCAGGCGCAACAGCCGCTCTCCCAACGTCGCGGGACCGTCCTCCGCCGCGTCATCGTCGCCGCCGGAAGCCGTGGATGCGCTGGCGGACAGCCGCCGCTCGGCCGCGCGCTCCACCGCCTCGCGCAGGCGCTCCACCTCGTGCATCAACCGGACGGGGGCGGCGTTGGGTGGCCAGCCTTCCGCCTCCACGCGGCGCCGCATCGCGGCCAGCGTCGCGTCCACCTCCGGCTGGTCGGCGGCCACCTCGCGCAGCAGCTCGAAGTGGTTGCGGATCCGGTCCTTCCAGAAGAAGGACTCCAGCACGGCCTTGAGCGCGCGGTAGCGCAGGCGCGTGGCCTCCAGGAGGTCCGCCCGGTCCTCCAGCCGCGCTCTCAGGTCGTCTGGACGGGTGGCCACGCCCCCATCATAAGGGCCCCCCGCGCCGGGCGCAGGCCTCCCCTTGGCGCGGAGCGTCGGACTTGGAACGGTGACGTCCCTCCGACGTGGGAAGTTGGACGACTGCGCTGCCTCAGACGCGCATGGGCATGACCACGGCCGTGAAGCTGCGGTCGCCGGGGCCGTGCAGCACACCCGGGCTGTGCTCGTCGCCCAGCTCGAAGCTGACCTCGTCCGTCTCCGTCACGCCCAGGACGTCCATGAGGTAACGGGCGTTGAAGCCGATGGTGATGTCGTTGCCCTGGTAGTCCACGTCCAGCGCGTCGCGCGCTTCACCCAGGTCCGGGTTGCTGGCGGTGATGAGCAGCTTGCCCTTCTCCAGGCCAATGCGGATGGCGTTGCTCTTGTCCGCGGACAACAGCGCGATGCGCTTGAGGCCTTCCAAGAGGCGCACCTTGGGCACGAGGACGACCTTCTCGCCCTCCTTGGGGATGACGCGCTGGTACTCCGGGAACTGCCCGTCGATGAGGCGCATCACCATGGTGAGGCCCGGCTTCTTGAACAGCGCCGAGTTCTCCGCGAACCCCAGGTGGCACTCCGCGTCCGGGGCCTCGTCCAGCAGGCGCTTGAGCTCCATCAGGCCCTTGCGCGGGATGATGACGCCGCTCTTGAGCTTGAAGTCGCCGGACATCTCGCGCTCGATGAGCGACAGCCGGTGGCCGTCCGTGGCCACCATGCGGACCTTGCCGCTGGACTGGGGCTCGAAGAAGACGCCGTTGAGGATGTAGCGCGTCTCGTCGCTGGAGATGGCGAACTGGGTCTTCTTGATCATCTCCAGCAGCACGTTGCCGGAGATCTGCACCAGGGGAGCGTTCTCCTCCTTGGGCAGCTTCGGGTACTCCTCGGCGGCCATGCCGACGATCTTGAAGTGCGCGGAGCCGGAGGAGATGTCGACGTAGTTGTTCGCCAGCTTCTTGAGCGTGACCTCCGCGTCCGGGAGGTTCTGAACGATGTCGAAGACGTACTTCGCGCTCAGCGTGACGGCGCCCGGCTTGGCCACGTCCGCCGGGTGCTCGGACACGATGCCGATGTCCAGGTCGAAGGCCGTGACCGTGATGCTGCCCTTGTTCGCCGTGAGCAGCACGTTGGCGAGGATGGGCATCGTCGTCTTGCGCTCCACGATGCCCTGGGCGCGGTAGAGGGCCTTCTTCAGCTCGTCGGCGGCGATGCGGAATTCCATCGTGGGCGTCCTTACAGGTCACGGCCCCGGAGGCCGATCTCTTGGGGCGCGGGTGTACAACGAACGGGGGGGCCCTTCCACCGTCTTGGCGCCTTTGTCCGCGGGCTGGAGGCCCAATTCTGGACTGTTCGGGTGTCCAGGTGGGACAGGCAGGAAAAAGGCCCCTGTTGCCCTGGTGGGCGGGCGCGCGGCCGGGCAGAGTGGACCCGGCCGTGCCCCTCCCGCGTTGTAGGAGGGCACACCCGTCCTCCTTCCGGAGTCGCCATGAACGCCCGCTCCCTGCTCCTGTCCGCCGTGCTCGTGCTCGGCCCGGTGGCGTGCAGCACGCCGTCCTCCCCCACCGCGCAGCCTTCCAGCGACGTGTCCGGCGCGGAGGCCCCCGCCGACCTGAAGCGGACCGACGTGGGCGCGCCCGCGGGAGCCGCCAACGAGCCCGGCACGGCCGCCCCCACCCCTTCACCCGGAGACGCCACCATGACCACCAGCACCGTCTACATCGTCAAGGACAACGGGAAGCGCTGCTTCGCGCCGCCCTGCGACCACTACGACCTGTTCAGCGCGGACGCGCCGGACAAGAAGATCCAGTCCCTCCATGAGATCGACCTGACAGCCGTCACGGGCGGGGACGACGCCAAGCTTGGTGAGCTCCTGCAGCGCGCCTCCAAGGGCGGCCCCGGCCTCAAGGTGGAGGGCTCGCTGGACAAGCGGCTCAAGGCCGGCCCCGCGGGCGACGCCATCGTCCTGCGCGCCACCCGTATCGTCGGCTGAGCGTGCCCCTTCCCACCGGGACCGCCGCGACAGGGCGGCCCCGGCCGGATTCCAGAACCTCAGAGCCTCAGAGCCGCACGCCCACCTGGAAGCCGGGCCAGCGCTGCATGCGAGTGTCCGCGTTGATGACGTGCGAGCGCACCGGCAGCGTGGTCAGCTTCGCGAACTCCGGCTCTCCCCAGGTGAACGCCACGTTGTAGGTGGGGCCGGCGAACACGGCCAGCCGGGGCATCACCTGGAAGCCCAGCATGGCGCGCGCCTGCGTCAGCATGTTGTTGGACGCGCTGGAGAACGGGTCTCGCGTGGACAGCACCTGGCTGGCCGCGACGTCCACGTCCACCCAGAAGCGCGAGCCCAGCGGGATGTGCCCGCCCAGTCCCAGGCCCAGGCTGAAGCGCTGGAAGCGGTCGTCCGGGCCAATGCCCGCGAGCAGCGTCGTGTAGAAGTACTTGCCGCCGAACTTCAGCGCCAGGTTGGTGAGCTGCACGTCGCTGCCGAATACCTCCAGGTGCAGCTGGCCCTTCTTCTCGTAGGAGACCAGGCCCACCGGCACGCCGTTCACCTCGTCGGAGACGTTGACCAGGCCCAGCTGCATGCCGTGCACCGTGTCCGCGACGTTGATCAACCCCAGCTGCATGCCGGACACGTCACCGCCCACGTTGATCAACCCCAGCTGCATGCCGGTGAGGGACGGCGCGTGGTTGAGCAGCACCGACCCCTGGATGCCCCGCGCGGCCGTCGCCACGGAGTTGACGCCCAGCGTGAACTGCACGCCCTTCAGGGTGCCGTTCGCGTGATTGGCACCCAGTGACAGCTGTATCCCGGTGGCGTCCGAGGTGGTGACGTTGGCGCCCAGCGCCGCCTGCACGCCGCCCAGCGCGCCGCGCGCGACGTTGGCGCCCAGGGCCAGCTGCCCGATGCCGTCCACGTCCCCGTTGGCCACGTTGAGTCCCAGCGACGCCTGGGCACCGACCACCGAGCCGCCCGCCACGTTGGTGACCAGGGACAGCTGCGCGCCGCTCACCTCGCGACCGGACGTGTTGAAGCCCAGCGCCAGGGCCAGGCCGGACACCTCCGCGTCGTACACGTTGCCCGCCAGGCCCAGCGCCAGGCCGCCGCCCAGCGCCGCGCCGCCGTTGACGATGCCCAGCGCGAAGCGGTTCTCCACCTGCGCGCGGCCCGCCCGCAGCGTGTTGGTGCTCATCGACGGCACGAGGCTCAGGTTCACCGGCAGCTGGACGCGCCCCTGGGGGGACAAGGACATGCCGCCGCCACCGCCGCGCATCACGGTGGCCTCGTGGCCCACGCCCAGGAAGTCACCAGGGGACAGGGGCGTACGCGCGCCCTCCTTCAGCGTGAAGGCCGCTTCGGACACTCCGCCGTCCCACTCGCGCCGGGCGCGGTAGGCGCCGGGGGCCAGGCCCAGCTCGGTGGCGCGGCCGGACTGCTTCTGCACCTCCACCACCAGCGTGCCCACCGCGTCGCGCACGTACAGGCGGCCCTCCAGCGGTTCGGTGAGGACCAGGCCCGCGGTGGTGGCGCGCAGGTCGGTCATCACCAGGTCGCCGGTGCCCGCCAGCTCGATGTCGTAGTTGGGGTGCTGCGCGCCGCCCTGCGTGCGCTCGGTGCGCGCGAGCGTTTCGTGGAAGGCGAACTGGTAGGCCTCCGTGAGGGTGACGCGGCCGTCGTGGGTGACGTCCGCGGCGCCTCGCAGGCCGGACAGCAGGTGGTGCGTGAAGAACGAACCGCCCAGCCGGTCCGACTCCTGTGACGCCTCGTCCGCGCTGGACGAGGTGAGGATGGCGTGGCCCTTCACCTGGATGGCGGAGTCCACCAGGAACGCGGGCCGCGAGACGCCGCCCTTCTTGCGCGCGAACGCGCCGGACGCGCACGAGTCCAGCACCGCGATTCTCACGTCCGCGGGCAGCCCCTCCAGCGAGCGGCGCAATTCGCCGTAGTCCAGGCGCTGGCCCTTGAGCAGCAGCCCTTCGTCGTCCGAGTGGCCGGAGTAGTACAGCAGCACCTCCACGCGGCGGGCTCCGGCCGTGCGGACACCTTCCGCCAGGCGGCGCACGCGGTCGAAGCCGGCGAGCACGCCCGCGCGGTCCACGTCCGTGAGGAGCACGCGGTCCTGGGGCAGCACGCCGCCCAGCTCCGACAGCACCGTGGAGAAGGCCTTCGCGTCGGTCTCCGCGTAGCGCAGCCGCACGCGCTCCGGGCCGCCGTCGTTGACGCCCACGAGCAGGGCCAGCCGGCGCACGGCGGCGGCTTCGGCGGCGTGGGCGGGGGTGGCCGCGCCCAGCGCGAACAGGAGGATGACGAGCGCTCTCATGGGGAGGGCTTCTCCAGCAGGAAGGAGGTCTGCCCCAGGCCCGTGGGCAGGGTCAGCGGCGCGGTGCGCGCCTCGGGGGATGCGGCGAGCACGCGCGCGGCGGCCATCACACCCTCCAGTTCGAAGGGGCTGTCCGAGCTGACCAGGAAGAACCGCTCGAAGCCGGGGGCGTCGTCCAGCTCGTAGGCGCGCGGCAGCAGGTGCGTGCCGCTGCGCTCCAGGGGCGCGGACGTGTCGCCCAACGCGGGCAGGTGCGGGGTGACGGTGCCCCGGCCGTCCACGGAGAGGATGACGCCGTGGGCGTGGCCGGCGGCGGTGTACGACAGCTGCACCACGTCACCGGCCTGGGCGGGGGCGCCGTCGGTGAGGCGCTCGGTGCGGGTGGCGACCTGGCGGTGCAGGTCGAGCCGGGGCTGGAGTCCCTTGCTGCGCGTGGGCTCCAGGACGCCGGGGGTGCCGCCGGTACCCGTCGCCGACCAGGGATCGCGCGCCTCCTGCTCCTGGGACGAAGCCCCCGGCCGCACGAGGACGACGAGGGTCGCGGCGACGAGCACCGGCACCAGGGCGGGCAGGAAGCGCCAGGAAGGGCGCGATGGCGGGGCCTCGGCGCGGGGCGAGTCGGCGCGGGCGAAGCGGGCCTTCACCTCGCGGGCGACGCGGGCGGGGGGCAGGGCCTCCAGGGTGGCGCGCGAGTCGGCCTCCAGGGCGGCGAGGCGGGCGGGGCCATCGGGTTCGCGGGACAGGCGGTCGCGGGCGGCGGCGAGCTCGTCCGGGGGCAGCTCCCCCAGGGCGATTCGCTCCAGCAGCCAGTCTGGGGTGCGGTGGGGGGACGTCATGCGGCCTCCAGCTCCTGCAGGACAGCGGACAGGGCCCGGAGGCGCTTGCGCACTCCGGACACGGACAGGCCCACTTCGCGGGCGGTCTCCTCCAGCGTCATGCCGTCCACCAGGTGGAGCACGGCGATGTCGCGGCTGGACGCGGGGACTCGGCCAAAGAGGCGGTCCAGCAGGCCCCGGGCGGCGGTGCGCGCCTCGGTGTCGCCGGAAGCGGCGATGCGGAGCACCAGCTCATCGTCGCGGTCCTCGGGGCGCCGCTTGGCGCCGCGCAGGCGGTTGAGGCACACGCGGGTGGCGATCTGATGCAGCAGACTGGAGGGCCCGGCGTCCTTCAGCGCGGCCTGGTAGCGCAGCAGTTGAACGAACACGTCATGCATGGCGTCCACGGCCTGTTCCTCGTCGCGCAGCAGGAAGCGGCAGCGCCGGAGCACCTGGGGGCCATAGCGTCGGTAGTAGGCCTCCACATCGACGGACACCGCACGCGCCTCCCGGTTGGACCAGGGAAACACCGGTGCCCTGGAAATCTGTCACCGGCCTTTTGACGAAAGCGGCGTGCCTACCCCGTTTCCCCCCACCC